>WFTN01000330.1 GCA_015485455.1 Planctomycetota bacterium
CCCCATCAAAGACGGGTTCGATGCGGCCATCGTCATACCGTCTGGACGAATAATGACGAAATCTCCCGTGCCGAAATGTCCTGCTGCGCCGGCGAGAGCCCCACGCAATCGTGCAAAAGCCGCAGACGCGTGAATCGCGCGGGGGTTCGTGCCGACCTCATCTAAGCTCGCTATCTCGACACAAGATTCCTTGACCCCCTCACTGGTTGCCGCGAGCAAAGCCGCCCCCTCTCGAGATTCAAGCCATACCAACAATCCCGTTTGAGTCGCCCCCCGAAGCTTCACCATCTGATCCCCAACAACCACTTGAACCCTCCGCTCAGCCCATGAAGTGACCCAATAGGCAACAGCCAGCATCACCAAGAAGAGAACAATCGGGAGGACGATCTGAGAGCCCAAAGAACCATTTGCGGTCGAATTGTGAGATTCACGACGTAGAATTGCCATTATTTCGCTTCGTTAGAACTCGGTGGATTTCAAGCATGTAGCAAAGATGATGGCCTGGCAAGCGTTATCAGCGGAATTCCCGATCTGCCAACGGTTTGTGACTGATCATCGGCTTGACAGTTAAGCCATCAGCTCCTAATCTTGGGTATCTTGTGGAGGAGCAATTGTGTCCATGTCGAATAGCATTTCTAAGTCAATCATACTCTGTCTCATCGCGGTTCTTTTCGGCCTTCCGTCGCTTTCTGCACAGACTCTTGAAGAACGAGTCAGGAAGCTCGAAAAAGAAAATCAAAAGCTGGCCGAGCAAAACCACCGAATCGAAAGCCAAAGTGCGCAGATTCTCCAGCGTTTACTCACTTCGGAACAAAAAAACGCTGAGTTGAGCCAACGCCTCAACGCCACTGAACAACTCAACCACAATAAAACCAGCGCCATCATGGATGCGATTGGCAGCCTAACCGACGATTTAGGCGGGAACCCCGTAGTTGGTGGCGGTTATGGGGGTGGTTCCATAAGTCGCTCCGGTTTCAGCCTCCAATTCTATGGCACCATCCGTTTCGAAGCTTCATACAGCGATTCCCGTTTTAATCGCACCATTGACCCTCAGTGGGTGCAACCGGAAGATGGAATATTTGCTTCCAACAACGACGATCAGTTTTCGATGAATGCTCGCCGCAGCACGATCGGTCTCAATACCAGCCTAGGCAGAGTGGGAGACGCCCAAGTCCGAGGCAAGCTCGAATTTGACTTCGCGGGTTTTGACAGCAATCAGACAGAAGACCAATCTGAATCAAGGGCAAGGGTTCGTTTGCTCTTGGCCTACGTTGACTTTCAGATTGGCAATTTTAGCCTTCGGTTCGGACAAGATTGGGATATCTTGGCTCCTTTGAATCCAGTGGTCGACAACCAACGTCATCTTTGGGACACAGGAAACTTGGGCGATCGGCGCCCGATGGCACAAATCTACTTCGAAGGTGGCGGTCGCGACGGGGTTGCCTATCACATCGCCTTTGCCGTTGGCCTAACAGGTGCTGTCGACAACCTAGACGCCGATACCGGATTTGGTAGCTTCTTGACCACCGAAAGAGACGGATTTGACTCTGGCCAACCTCATCTTCAATTGGCGGCAGGTGTCGATTTCGATTCCTGGGTTGCGGGTGAACGTATTCGCATAGGGTTTTCTGGTGCCTGGGGAAAATTGGAGACAGACACCGACTTTGCTGGGGAAGATGAGTTTACGACTTGGGCACTTTCCTTCGACGTTGTGATTCCTTTGTTTGAAGGTGCTCACATCAAGGCGGAAGGTTTCATTGGCCAAGCACTTGCAGACTTTCGTGGAGGCATATCCCAATCGATCAACGTAACAACGGGAAGAGAGATCGATAGCATGGGTGGTTTCGCCGAGTTCTTCTGGCAAACCAGTGATTTCTTCGGCTTCGGATTCGGTGCTTCCATCGATAATCCCGACTTTGACGACCTCGACCTAGCCCAAAGAGCATCCAACTGGACGCTTTATGCTGCGGCGCGATTCGACTGGGGCAGCGGCGTTCAAAGTGGCTTGGACGTCATTTTCTGGAAAACCCAATATGCCAACCGCGAAGAAGGAGATGCTTTGCGAGTCACGGCCTTCGTCGAAATCAGTTTCTAAGACAGCCAAGAAAGAAGCCTCGTTCATTGAAGTGAATCAATAGGAGCGAGGCTCTCTTTTTGCATCGGAAAGGAGAGTCCTCCGTTATCACTGCATCGGGTAAAGCTTCAGTTCAGCAAAAATGCCTCCCCCTTGACTGGCAGCCAATGCAATGGATTGGGGCTTGCCAAGCGGATGAAGATAATTAATCGAGGCCAAGATCCGGGCCTTTGCCGGGTGCCCTTCTAATGTATCACAAACACCCAAGACACAGATATCACCGTACCAAGACAATGAAAAACGAATGGCGCTCTCGTTGTTGGTAATGGGAGCCTTATAAGTGACATCAAGCTTCTTGTCCTGGCGTTCACCAAAGTAGAACTCTTTCTTGCCATCACTATTGAGATGAATTCCAAGAACCACCGAACGGTCGTCAGCAGCATTCAAAAGCCGCACTTCCATGGCGCCTTCTTGGTGAATCAAACGTCCATGCAATTGCCAAAAATGTTCTTCACCTTGAGGGAAAACGACCTTGCCAATCATGTTGTCAAACAAACTGCGGGAAGTTGACCACCATTTCTTTCTTTTCTTGTCCACCGTGACAACACGTAAACCCGCCTCTTCCGTTGCGACCCCCTGTTGAAGACCCTTAGCAAAAGGAAATGGTGACTTGCGTGAATTCCGCGGGTCAACAGATAGAGGGACGTTGGCGTTCTTGCTCAAGTCAATCGAAACATCGTTCCTTGACTTCTTGATCAACCTAACGATCAACTCCGTCTTTTCCCCTTGATGCGACAATTCGTGTTTAGACTCGAAATATCCAGGAGCAGTAATGGACACCTCTAAGTCTTCGGGCAAATGGTGACCGTTCCAATCACTCTTCTTGAGTTGAATGCCGTTAACAGTGATCGATGCGCTCTCAGGTTCCACGTCAAAGATCAAGGCGGGCGCTTTCTTGCAATCCGCAGCATACATGGATCGGGCAGCATCTATGGTCGGTGAGAATGAGGCGAACTCCGCTATGTAATCTTCAAGTTGTTGAACACGAAGTAGGGCATCCTTTTCTGACGTGATAGCCTTCCATGCCATTTTTTCTTGAAGACCCAAACGATCTTTCGAAGCTGAAGCGACCCGATGAAACTGTTCCCAAGATTCTGGCTCTTCAAGACCTATCCTCTTGATAAGAGTTGCAGAGTCGTCCAAGAGAGCCCGCAGCCGAACATAATCCCTCGTAGTCCACAATTGAGTGAGAAACGTTGTTGTTTCGGCAATGACCAGCTCCCCATTGTCCTTAAGAAGTTCCCTTAAACGTTCCTCGGCATTCTTGCGCTTTGAACTGGGAACGTCAGCGAGCTCCCTTTTCCATTCATCTCCCATTTTTGTATAGGCCTCGATAAAAGCCCTAGGTGATTGGGCAACGAGTTGATCCCAAACGGAGTCCAATCGAATCGGCCTACTCTGCTCCGCCGCCCTCACCAGAGGCTGTATCCGAAGAATCTCTTGCTTCACCCAACTCAGACTAGGGCTAAACGGAAATCGGTTGGAAAAGGCCAATAGCTCGTCTAAGGTGGCCTTGCTTGGCTCCGCATTCATCAACTTGGCAATGGCTTCTTCTTCTACCTTTGCCATGTTTCCGAGCTGCGCTTGTCCGGCGTACTCATCCAGAGTACTAAGACGAGCAGGTATGCTCAGGCCAGCTTGTTGGTAGTGCCCCTTCAGGATGCCGCAAGCGAGAGCCATACTCTTCCACTTCCGGGCCTTCCAATCGGCCTCGAGGGGACTCAGCACAAAATCTTCGTTTCGAGCCAATTTATCAGCCAGAATTGTGCGAAAATCCTCCTCAAGCCTTGTCTTTTCATCATTCCCCGAAACTCGCTTTAACTCCTCGTCAAAGAGTACGGAACGCCTTTCAAGAGCAGAAAAATAGATCCCAGGGGAATCGCCTCCCCATTCCTCTAAGAGTGCATTGAGCTTGGCAACGTTGGGATCTTGGGAAACAACAGCGGGGACTTCCTTCTCTGCAGGCCATACCACCCAAGCTGCTCCCAAAGCAAGAGCGACTCCCCCCACCACGGCAAGAATCTTTGCCTTCTTCCCTCGACCTCCAGGGGTTTTACCTTTTCCTAGCTTCTTGCGCGTATCAAGGCCACCCACATCCAAGCTACTCGCAAGCAGTTCCAGACCTTTCGTTTTTGGAACTTCGCCATCAATGAGGGCTTCCAAATCGATCAAGAGGTCCTCATAGGTTTGATAGCGATCTTCCCTTTTTTTCGCCATCATACGGTCCAAGACCAAGATCACTTCATTGCTGATTTCCCCGACCAGATCTTGAGGATTGGGCGCTTGTTCATTCAGTTTCTTGTGGAGGACCTCAACCATAGTAGCTCCGGTAAAGGGTTTGCTACCCGTCAAGAGGCAGTACATCGTTGAGCCCAAGCTGTAGATATCGGCCCGAAAATCAACCTCATGACCCAAGGCCTGTTCCGGTGCCATGTATCCGGGGGTGCCCATGATGCTTCCGGTTTGAGTCAGATCAATATGTTCCGGATCATCTCGATCATGAAGACGAGCGAGACCAAAGTCAGCAATCTTTGGATGAGCTTTGGTACTGCGGCGGGCATCACTGCCTTCTTCCTCCAAGATCATAATGTTAGCGGGTTTGATGTCTCGATGAATCACCCCAAGTTTCTCGGCGTGGCTCAACCCAAGAACGCAGCCACGCATGATCTCCAAAACCGTCTTGACCTGGAAGCGCCCGGTCTGTTCAATCAATTCACTGCAATTGCGACCTTTGACGTATTCAAGAACTAAGAAAACTTTCCCTTCGATATGCCCGTGGTCATAGACACTGACGATGTTGGGATGATTCAGCCTTGCTCCCGTGATTGCCTCTCGACGAAACCGAGCAACGAAAGACTCATCGTCGCCCATGTCTTTCATCAGCTTTAAGGCGACTCTTCGACTCAAGCTCCGCTGGTTGGCGAGATAGACAACACCCATCCCGCCTTCACCCAGCATAGAGATGATCTGATAGCCCTCGACGATATCCGTATTGGTCGAGACGACTGTCTTGCTCACATGCTGAATCTCATGACGAACAGTCTTGGCGTAACTAGCGGAATCGTCTTCGACTGAAGCATTGGTCCCTGAAGTCGAGATTGTCAGATCCGGTTCGTCGTTTTGGTCGGCGTCATCGTTTGTTTTGTCGTTCGAC
>WFTN01000331.1 GCA_015485455.1 Planctomycetota bacterium
TTCTCTCTGGTGACCGCAATCTGAGGAACGCGACCTTTCCCGGTATCGGCCAGATGGATATGGGAGGTCCCATTGATCCAGTGACAGGCATCCCCGGGGCCCTCACCATTTGGGGCAATGGTTTCACGCCAACCGCCGGGCATGACTATCTATTCTACACGGATGCTACAGGAGCGCTCTCCTTGCAGGCCACCATGCCTTTCATCTCGACGTTCCCACTGCCATTTGTTCACCGCATCCCCTTCGCCACCTTCCAAGCCGTTATGGGCGTCCCCACAGCCCCCTACTTCGCCATCAGCAATGCTGTGGAGTTACTGCAGTGGTAGGCCAAAATAAAGAGAGTTGAGTCTAAGGATCGAAGCGGTAGCCAACGCCGTGGACGGTGATGAGGTGGCGGGGTGATTCGGGGGAGCGTTCGAGTTTCTTGGGGAGCCCAAAAAAGTGCCTGTCGACAGTGCGGGTGGTGAATGAAGTATTTGCCCCTCACTCCTGGAAGCCAGCAAGGATGTCGTGCTCTCGAACTACATGCTGACTCACGACTATTATGAACACTTGCGCTTGGCCACAGCCTGTTCCACGAAAGCCAATTTCTTGGACTTTGTTGTTTTCAATTATAGTCCTCTCAAGAAAAAACACTTCTTACCCTGCGGTGACCAAATGGTGCCTTGAGAGAATTCGCACAATCATCACGCCGAAAGACCTGGAGTCCTATCTGCAGTTTCTCGAAACAAGTAAGTCGCGGCGTGCTTGGGTTTCCCACAGAACCATTTGTTCGACCTTGAAGAAAACGGGATTGGGTAATGGCGATGGTTTCCTCGACCTTCACATGAGAGCTTTGGGCAACTCCCAATGTGATGCTGTTTTCTTGAGCCAAGACCAACGATTAAAGGAGAACAAGGAGTATCAAACTTTGTTGTTTGAGCAGTGGATGCAGCGCGGGTCGAAAAAGAACGCAGCCCTTGGTCTCATGGATCTCCGTTTTATCCCTCAGGAGCGTTTGATTGCAGTCCTCATGTCCACACTGGCCGCCAAGGATGTCGACAAGTGCTACGCCATCTTGGTTGAGATGTGCAACGCTGGAATCTCACTTGGGGATGGGGCATTTTTGCCGTTCTTTGCCCAAGTCATAAAGTATCGGGATTCCAAATCGGCCATAGAATCTCTGCAAGAATTAGCCGTGGAAGGTCTCAGGCAGCAATTCTCTATTGAATCTTTGAAAATCCTCGTGGAGGCTCAGCGGCTTTCAGACCCTGACAATGCCAAAGATGCCAAGGTCGCGATTGAGAAGATCCGCCTCTATTTGAGCGAGAAGGCGGCCCTTCAGGAGATGGAGATCAATCAGAAGCTCATTGAAGCTGGCCGCCGAACAAAATAGCAGCTTCTCGGCCATCACAAGGGAGGCGGAGCCCATCCGCCTCCTGCAGGTCATCAGTTGTGGATGTGGATCAGTCTTGCTGTTCGCAAGTATGTTGAATGAGCCGTAAATTGGACGGTTCTGTGAGGCGCCGGTTTCTCATTCGTTCGTTTCGACAAGTGTCGCTGAGGTTTATCTTCATTTGCTTTGATTGGATCTTTGCAGATAGAGTGGGGGGTGCCGAAGCTCGTGAATGAGGACAAACATTGCAAGGCCTCGTATTTGACGAAAAACGAAAGCTGATCAGTTGGCAACCCAAGGAGGACTTTGGGCCAGCGTTGATTGCACGCTATTTCGAAGAAATCGCCCAAGTGAATTGGGGCAACGATGCGGATCGCTATTGTGATCTCAGTTTGCTCGGCGACCTGGATTTGGACTACGAGAAAATGCGTCAAGTCGTGTCCATCCGGAAGTCCACGCTTATGAACGCGAGGCACCTCAAACTGGGGATTTATGCTCCTCAAGATTTCGCATTTGCCACCGCAAGGATGTACCAATCCGTGATGTCTGGAGAAGACATGGAAATCTTGGTGAGCCGCGAAATCTCTCAAGTGGGGGGATTCTTAGGTGTTTCCCTCGATGGTCTTTTCGAAGGCCCAAGAGCTTGAGGGTTTCACTTCGTTGCTTGGCTAAGATCACCATTGGGCTTGGAGTCTTGTCTTTCTTGGGAATTTTCCTTTTACCTTCCATTCCATGAACTCGTATTCTTGTATCCCATCTTCACAGCGGGCCCATTTGGGGGCCACCTCAACCTTCGCTACGTTCTGGGTGCCAATCTGTGTAGGATACCCCTTGAACGACCCTTGGAATAGTCGAACCGAGAGATGACATGGGACCGAGAGACATAGAAATGGTTGGCAACCTGGTGAAGGTTTGCTTTGACAAGACGCAGCGCCAAGTTGTTGATTCCATCGTGGCAGACGAGGAGGTCCGCTACGAATTTGAAGTGAGGCATGACGAATTGGAGATGGAGGACGGCGTCCTCTTAACTGCCAATCGGCGAGCTTGTTTGGCTTTGGCGAAAATCTTTGGCCAATTGGCTCTTTGCGACCTTCAGGACGGCCACAGCGTGCGGCTTGGTTGGGACGAAGCTGATGCTGTCGGTATCCGCATAGTTCTGGACGAAACCGGCCGTATGGATGGCTGTGACGACACTTAACCCGACTCATTCATGAGATCGTGGTTGTTGTCTGAGAGAATGCTCCGCAAAGAAAGCTCAGCACAACGGTTCTAAAGACTTCTTCTCAAAACACAACACAGCCAGGGACGGCGGCGAGATCGTGTCATTATTCGGGTTAACCCTTGATGGGGAATGGACTATTCCAAAGTCCGACTGGGCAATAGGCCCGCTTCGACGTTCTTCACGTCAGCTAAGACCATTTTCTCGACGAGTTGCTCGAAATTCACTTCTGGGTTCCAGTTGAGCGATTTTCTTGCACGGCTTGGGTCGCCCAAAAGCTGCTCAACTTCCGCAGGCCGCCAGAATTTTGGGTTCACCCGAACGACCACCTCGCCGGTCTTTTGGTTGCGTCCAACTTCTTTCTCTGCCGATCCTTCCCATTCAATGGACATGTCTAAAGCCGAAGCTGCGGCATTGACGAAGTCCCGAACGGAATGAGTTCTTCCAGAAGCGATGACGAAGTCTTGGGGTGTTTCTTGCTGCATCATGAGATAGGCGGCATTCATGTAGTCCCCAGCGAATCCCCAGTCTCTTTCGGCATCAAGGTTGCCCAATTGCATTTCACCTTTGCCGTCGTGATGAATGCGTGCCAAAGAAGAAGTGATCTTGCGGGTGACGAACTCTAAGCCTCGGAGGGGCGATTCATGGTTGAAGAGAATTCCAGAGACCGTGTACATATCGTGGGATTCTCGATAATTCACACTCATCCAGTGAGCATAGAGTTTGGCAACACCATAGGGGCTGCGGGGGTAGAAAGGCGTTGTTTCGGTTTGGGGGACCGCTTGGACTTTTCCAAACATCTCAGAAGTTGAGGCCTGATACATCTTCATCTTCGGATCGACGCAGCGAATGGCCTCTAAGAGTCTTGCCACGCCGATGCCGTCGATGTCGCTCGTGTAGAGGGGTTGCTCAAATGAAATACCAACAAAACTCTGGGCGGCTAAGTTGTAAACTTCGTCCGGCTGAACCCGATCTAAGGTGCGGAGGATGTTGTTGTATTCAGCCAATTCGAAGGGCTCGAATTGGATGTCGTCTAAGACGCCGATTTCCTTGAGCCGCCAAGTGGTGAGGGATGCGCTTCGTCGGTAAGCACCGTGAACCTGATATCCTTCGTCCGTTAGTCGACGAGCGAGATAGGCTCCATCTTGTCCAGTGATACCCGTTATTAGTGCGCGCTTGGCCATGAGAATCCCCCTGCATTCATGTAGTGGGTGGATTCTATCACAGTTTCCCCCAAAGGATAAACGCGGATGGTGGACTCTTTCACCGATGGCGAGTGGGGTTAGTCTCTCTTGCTGTTCGGGTCTTTATCCGGACGCTGATCTGCACGGCTTTGGTCGGGGAACTTGTCCTCGAAGATGTAACCTTCTTCGTTGTAGTCCACCGACCCTTGTTCTGCCAGCAAAGAGCAGGAGGCGCAATAGGGCATGGGTTTCCCCTCGTGGAGTCCTTTGCGCAGAGCTTGGTACTCCTTACCATTCCAGATCTCGTTCCAGTCTTGTTGAAAGACATTGCCAACGACAGGGCGACTTTGGTGACAACAGGGAGCAACATCGCCAG
The DNA here is from genome assembly GCA_015485455.1 of Planctomycetota bacterium. Classification (GTDB taxonomy): domain Bacteria; phylum Planctomycetota; family DRQF01; genus S139-23. Next base: position 4,155 of record WFTN01000331.1, read on the forward strand.
ATATGTTGACGAAGACTTGGCGCCAGGCAAATTGGCACCAATAGCGCCCTTTTTCCTTGCTCCATGCCGGTGGAGGAGATTCTTGGGCCATGACCTCTTGAGGTCGATTGGGAACGTCAGAGACGATCGGACCAGAAATATGATCCATCCGTGGCAACATGCCTGTCGCCCCGACTTCGCCGTCTAATCCTTGGCCGCGGTGGCTGATTTCCAAGACTGTGGCATCTTCAATGTCAAAGAGAGCTGGTGCTGTCAGTGGCACTCCCAATTCTTCGGCCTTTTCTTTAGCTTTGATGATCCATTTGTTGGCCAAAGCTTTGTGCTCGAATAGAGAAGAACCCCGCAATTCTTTGGTGAACACTAATAGGTGGCCAGCGCTCACTTCATCCACATGAAGCTTGTGGGCCCATTCGATGATGGCAGGGAATTCTTCAATATTCTCCCGCATCAAAGTCACCCCAAAGGTGAATTTGACCTTTTTTATCAGCCCTTGGACCTCCCGTAGATCCCGAAATTGCTCCAGGTTGCGAATCACCACGTCGAATTTGGAGCCGGTACGACAATGCTCAAAGGTTTCTTTGGTGCCGCCATCGAAGCTCATGGTTAAGCGGTCCAGAAGGGGCATCATGCGCTCTAAGCGAGGGTTTTTGAGCAGCATGCCATTGGTGACGATTTCTAGTTTGACATCGAAGCGTTCAGCATACTCCAGCATGATGTCAAAGTGAGGAAAAGTCATGGGTTCGCCGATGACCGTGGGATTCACCACGCTCACATAAGGGAAAGCCGTTTCAGCCATGGCCCGAAACATGGTCTCATCCATGGCGAATTTGTGGACGCCTTGCTTACGGAACTCGTTGCGGCCGAATTCGCAATCACAAAAGAAGCAATGAAGATTGCAATCTCCGGTGAATTCAAAAGTGATTTTCATGGGCACGGCGTCGACCACCGGATTGGCGGCATTCTCCGCAGACAATGCTTTGGCCTCATTTCCTTGGGTGACCGCTGTGTATTCATTCGAATCGAAATTTTGTGGCATGGGCAACTCGTTCTTGTGTTCTCAATTGGCAGCATAGCACAATTGACGTGGGATCATGACCATCTATAGCGAAGATGAACCGCCCTTCTCTTGATCAGGAGAGAGGGTAGGGCTGACCCAAAACCACGATATCTGGACTGAGGTGAAAAAACCCCTATCAATCGCCTCGGGTTGCAAGTTTCCTCAACTTGAACCAAATGTCAGGAACTCAACCAAATTTCCTTTCCATGCCTTACGAAAGTGGCCCCCCATGGTTAAAGTCATTGAGCCGCGTTGATGACCTCTCGTCTCAAGAGATGGGAGAGGCTCTGTTTGGGCCTCAATGCTGGCCTTGAATCGAACGTCGTAGTCAGAATCGGCCGATTGCATCGGTCGCAGTTCAAACTGTCCAAGAAATCGGGCAGATGAAGGGGAGCTTAACTTATGTCGGATGGAATCGGCAAATTCCTACTCTCCTCCCTGGGGAAGAAGTTGATCATGGGACTGACTGGGCTCATGCTCGTAGGTTTCTTGGTCGCCCACCTCCTCGGCAACCTCAGCATCTATGGTGATGTGGATCACGGCACCAGCTTCATCGCTTATGCCAACAAGCTCCACGATCTCGGACCATTGCTGTGGGTTATGGAGATCGGTCTGGTGGCACTTTTTGGCGTCCACATCTGGATGGCTTTGAAGATCACAGCAGAGAATCGGAAGGCAAGGCCCCAAGGTTATGCCCACCCGAATACCTTCGGGAAGGCCACGCCTGCCTCCAGAAGCATGCCCTACACGGGCATCGCAATTCTCGGTTTCCTGATCATGCACCTGATTCACTTTCGCTTCATGAAAGGAATCGCCGCACCAGGATCAGTTGAGCTTCATCGCGAAGTCATTTCAGTCATGAGCGATCCTTTGTGGGGCAGTTTGTACGTCGTCTTGTCCATCTTGATTGGGGTGCATTTGGCTCACGGCTTTAAGAGCGCTTTTCAATCGATTGGCGTCAATCACCCTCGTCTCAACGGACTGTTGGGCAAGATGGGTATCGCTTTGGCGATCATCTTGGCGCTCGGATTCGCATCATTCCCAATTGTGGCCATGTTTGCTTGGAGGACATCGGTGTAATGAGCAACATACTCGATTCGAAAATCCCTGACGGTCCTTTGGCCGATAAATGGGATCTACATAAAGCCAAACTCAAGTTGATTGCGCCAAACAACCGGCGGAAATTCAACATCATTGTTGTGGGTTCTGGCTTGGCTGGGGCCTCCGCTGCGGCGTCCTTAGCCGAGATGAACTACAACGTCACTTGTCTTTGCGTGCAAGACTCCGCTCGACGAGCTCACAGTATTGCTGCCCAAGGTGGTATCAATGCAGCGAAGAACTACCCCAATGACAACGACAGCATTTTTCGCCTCTTTTACGACACCATCAAAGGCGGTGACTTTCGTGGTCGAGAAGGCAATACCTATCGCTTAGCCCAGGTTTCAAACAACATTATTGATCAATGCGTTGCTCAAGGTGTGCCTTTCGCTCGGGAATATGGTGGTGTTCTTTCTAACCGAACCTTCGGTGGTGCCCAGGTATCCCGAACTTTCTATGCCCGGGGGCAAACAGGCCAGCAATTGCTCCTGGGGGCTTACAGCGCTTTGATGCGCCAAGTCAACCGAGGCAAGGTTGACATGCGTCCTCGGCGCGAAATGATGGATTTGGTCAAAGTCGACGGCGTCGCCCGCGGGGTTGTGGTCAGGAATTTGGTCACTGGAGAGCTGGAGCGCTATGCCGCTGATGCGGTTCTTTTATGCACCGGTGGCTATGGCAACGTCTTTTACCTTTCCACCAATGCCAAGGGTTGCAACGTCACCGCCGCCTACCGCTGTCACAAGCAAGGGGCCTTCATGGCGAACCCTTGCTTCACACAGATCCATCCCACCTGTATTCCTGTCTCCGGGGATCATCAGTCGAAATTGACTCTCATGAGTGAGAGTCTCAGAAACGATGGTCGGGTATGGGTGCCGAAGAAGAAGGGCGACGATCGCCCACCTTCTCAGATTCCCGACAGCGAGCGCGATTATTACCTCGAACGGAAGTACCCGAGCTTCGGCAACATGGTTCCCCGGGACGTCGCTTCACGGAACGCAAAAGTGGCTTGCGACAATGGCCAAGGGGTGGGAGCCAGTGGTTTGGCTGTTTATCTTGATTTCCAAGAGGCTATCGAGCGTGAAGGCCGGGACGTGATTGAGGCTCGTTACGGCAACCTCTTCCACATGTACGAGAAAATCACGGCGGAAAACCCCTACGAAGTGCCCATGCGTATCTACCCAGCGGTTCACTACACCATGGGAGGCTTATGGGTGGATTATAACTTGGAAAGCACAATTCCAGGCTTGTTTGTCCTCGGCGAAGCCAACTTCTCTGATCATGGCGCTAACCGCTTAGGGGCCAGTGCCTTGATGCAAGGTTTGGCTGATGGTTATTTCGTTGCACCCTATACGGTGGCGGCTCACCTAGCCGAGCGGGCTTTGCCAGCTGTTTCCACCGAAGACGAAGCTTTTCAGGCGGCTGAAAAAGGGGTTCGTGATCGGATCTCGAAGCTTCTGAGCGTAGGAGGCAGCAAAAGTGTTGACTACTTCCATCGCAAATTGGGCCTCACCATGTGGGATCACTGTGGCATGGCAAGGAATGAAGAAGGGCTGAAGAAAGCTCTGAAGATTATTCCCGAATTGCGTGAAGAGTTCTGGAAGGACGTGCGTGTTCTTGGCCAAGGGGGGCAGATGAACCAGGAGCTTGAAAAGGCTGGTCGGGTCGCTGATTTCCTCGAATTCGGCGAACTCATGTGCCGGGATGCTCTTAACCGCAAGGAAAGCGCCGGTGGACATTTCCGGGAGGAATACCAAACGGCGGAGGGCGAGGCGAAGCGGGATGATGAAAACTATCGTTACGTGGCAGCTTGGGAATTTAAGGGTGATGGCAAAGAGCCAGCACTTCACAAAGAAGCCCTTGAGTTTGAGAACGTGGAACTAACCCAGAGGAGCTACAAGTAATGAGTGACACAACTTTCTCCCTCAACTTGAAGATCTGGCGCCAGGAGTCAGCGGACAAACCGGGCAAAATGGTCGACTACAAGATTGATTGTGTGGACGAACATATGTCATTCTTGGAGATGCTTGATGTACTCAATCAGCAGCTCATCGAAAAAGGCGAAGTTCCCGTAGCATTCGATCACGATTGTCGGGAAGGCATTTGCGGCACTTGTGGTTGCATGATCAATGGCCATGCTCACGGGAAAGATTCAGAGACAACTCTTTGCCAGCTCCATATGCGGAAGTTCCGCGATGGCGACACCCTTTATCTTGAGCCATGGCGGGCGAAAGCCTTTCCTATTGTTCAAGATCTCTGCGTCGACCGGAGTGCTTTTGACCGAATTCAAGCGGCAGGTGCCTACTGCTCGGTCCACACGGGTAGCGCCATCGACGGGAATTCTCTTCTGGTCCCCAAAGCCAACGCAGAATCTGCCATGGATGCCGCCGCCTGCATTGGTTGCGGCGCCTGTGTGGCCGCCTGCAAGAACGCGTCTGCCATGCTTTTTGTAGGGGCCAAAGTCTCCCAATTCGCCTTGCTGCCCCAAGGCCAAATTGAACGCAAAGAGCGCGTCCTCAATATGGTTGAGCAAATGGATGCCGAAGGTTTCGGAAACTGCACCAATGAGTTTGAGTGTGAAGCCGCTTGCCCGAAGGGTATATCGGTGGATAACATCGCTCGGATGAACCGGGAGTACATCAAAGCAGCAGCCACCAAAGCCGATTGAGACCCGTTTTCTCACGGCTCCCAAATCGAAAAAGCCCAAGGCCCTCGCCTTGGGCTTTTTTGTGTGGATTGCGTTAAGGGATATTTCATTTTACTGGCGCGTGATAGATTCATTATATGTCTGAAGATATGTTTCTTTGGGAAGTGTTGAATAAAACTACAACTCTCAATGGGACTGTAGAGAAGGACGACATGAGAGCATGGGAGAGGGAAGCCTGCGCCCCTCAAAAGAAGAAGATTGAAGCACCGTTTTGGTGCTCGTGAATATTTGGAGATCCTCAATGTCCATTTCCATGCCCCCCGCAACCAACGTCACATGTTGGCTCGCTTGTCTCGCCCGTACCAAGCAAAGGCTCGATACGGTGCTGGATGTCATGGGGGAAGGCGAGGCTGATTGGGCCCCGGACGACGGCATTGCCACCGCCCGGGAACACCTATGGGCCATCGCCGAAAGTGAGCGGAGCCTCACTGCGATTTTGACACGGGGGACCATGACCAGCAGTGGCTATCAAGCTCAACATGTGGACTTCGAGGAAATCAAGCGGACCCTCGAAATCTGCAATCGCAACCTGGTGGGATGGTTGGAAGACCTGGAATCCCTGGAAGACCGGGAAATTGACCCACAGATGATAGATGCTCTATTGGCCCATCTTGACTTGAAAGCTCACCACACCGCCTTCATTGCCAGCTTGACCCAGTTGATTGATCCTAATCGCTTATCGTCGTCATCCATCGTCTGAATTGGTTGACAGCTATGACGTGAAAGGGCCTGCTCGGACTTCTGATGATATCAGAGTGTTTCTGGGCGGGCCCGATATTTTGAGGCAGACCTTCTTGGGGATATTTGATTTCGTCCTCTCTGCCCACTACAATCTCACCCGAGGCCGTGTTCGTATTAGCGTGAATGGTCGTGAGTCGTCGGAGTTGGCGTGTCCCTATTCCGTTAGTCGTTTTCTTGGTTTTGATGGGCAGAGAGTCAGGTCATGAAGGGCAAAATTTTCTCAAAGCAAGAAGCAACGAATATGCTTCCCCTTGTGCGCCGCATCGTGACAGATGCTAAGGCTTGCACAACTTTGATTGCTCGTCATGAGCGAGATGTGACTGCGGCGAGAAAAGGTTTGGATTCGAACATCCAAGACCTCTCCAAGGGTGAATCGGACGCTGTTTTGGCCGAGATCGCCGAGCATGAGTCCAAGCTTGCCACCTTAGAAGAGAAACGGGAAACCTGCTCCCAAGAGTTGGAAGACTTAGGTGTCTTCTTGGCTGACGCCGAGTCTGGTGTTGTGCGCTTCTACGGTGAAATGGCTTCTCGTATTGTCTATTACGTTTGGCAACTCGGCGAACCAGAAGTTGCCTTTTGGCATGAGATCCGTGGTAGCTTTGAAGATCGAAAAGCCATTGACGGTGACGAGATCATGGCCCAAAGCGCTGAGTGCTAGTGTTCATGTTAAGGCAATGGAACATCGGCAAATTTGAATTCCAAGGTCTTTGACCCCACAGAGACAACTTGTGAGAAACGCAAAGACTTGAATTCTCCTTTGGGCAATTCGACCCGAAGCATTTCATGGTCCCCTTGAATTTGCCTGGCGATTCTCTTGTGCGCTGTTTTCTCGGAGCCGTCTTCGGCGACGAAGGTCACCAACTGTTCGATGATCTCCATGGGCCGCACGGTCTTGGTGCGGGGCAAGATCCGGCTCACCCGTAGAACAGCCGTTCTTCTTTGGGCATTCTTTTCGATACGCTTAAATTGAACCTCTAAACTTCCAGATTGGGCCTTGCTACTGTCATTCTTGGCATCGAGGGCCACTTCAACAGTTTCAATACCTGTGGGCACGACGATGGGAATGGTGATGTTGAGGGTCTTGAGGCTACTGGCGTCTTTCTGGGGACGTTCGATACGCAAATTGAAGTTGAAAAGGCGGCGGTTGAGAGACGATTGGAAAGACTGAGCCACAGAGGTTTCAATTTTTACGCTTCGGCCTTTGTCGTCCTTGGCTTCGGTCACTTGAGGTTGAAAAACCACTCCCAGGACGTCAGCGGTGGGCTCAATGTCAAGTTGCCCACGGATGTAGCAATTGAAAGTGGCATCGCTGCCAAATTGCAAATTTGTGTTGATTGTCATGGAGTTGAGAGCGACCCGAAATGGGCCTGAGTAGATCTCAACGGGAGCGGACTTGATGCCACTGTTGTAGAAGCGAAATTCCCCGGAATTGTAATCTTGGGCCCATCGCACTCCTAATTTGTTGCACAGTTCATGGAGGATCTTGAGAGCTTCGCGCTTGCCCTCCGGGAGGAAGATTTCATTCCTTTCATTGATGCCCACACGATCCGCAAAGCGAAATCCTGCATCTTGTGAAAGTAATTTGAGAATGTCCCCAACAGTGGTTTTCTCCTTGCCAATGGTGAGCATGCTTGGGGAGAGTTGGGGGATATATGCTTTTTTGTCGGAAGCGTTTTCTTCGAGCAAGGATTGTACTTGCATCCGTGCATTGATCGAGAGCTTATCTAAGCGAGATATGAGGATGTCATGGATTTTCGGCCCCATGAGGCGCAATCGCTCGAAGGCGGCTTCTCTGGTGGCGAAAGCAGGTGCATCCAAAGACTTCAACAATGCAGCGATTTTATCTCGAGTGGCTTTCTGAGTCACCTGGGAGCCAACTTGGGGTTCGTTTTCCCCCTGGCCATGGGCATTTATGGTCACTCCTAAAAGAAAGACCAACAGTAAGGTTACCTCGGCTGATCTCTTTGACCACTTATTCGCGAATTGAATGGTGTTGCTCACGCAAATCTCCTATCTCTTGCTATTATGACCCATGAGTCTTCCTCTGTCAGCCAGGGGATTGCCCACATTTTTGCGATGGTTAAATTATCCATGCCTCAGAGGTCTTGAGAGACGACCTAAAAGGCGCAATGGCAGTCCCCGACAAGAGACGGGACATACTCTTGTTCGGCATAGAGGAACGTTCATGCCCGAGTTTATTCTCGAAATCGGCAATTCAGTGAAGCGATGTTCTGCAGATGGGCCCAAGATTGTTCTTGGCCGAGACGAAGATTGCGACGTTGTCTTAGAGAATGGGAGTATTTCGCGACAGCACGCTCAAATAGAGAAGGTGGGGGATAAGTGGATCCTGCAGGACTTGGATTCAGGCAATGGCCTTTTTGTTGATGGGACGAAAGTACGTCGCGTTGTTTTAACCCGAGGAAGTCATTTTAGCTTGGGAAATGTGGCCCAGGTGACATTCTTGATGGATGATGCTGACGATGACGTTCTTGTGTCCGAGGATGCGGAGGTGGTTGCGAGCCCAGCTGAGGGCCCTGAGCCAAACCATGGGGAGAGCAGGCCCCAGGGGCCTGCCATGGACGGATACACTCTTATTGAGTTCTTGGGGGAGGGGCCTCGAAGTGTGGCGTTTTCCTATCGCAAGGATGGGGGGGGAAAGGTTGTCTGCCTGCGATTCCAGAAGAATCCCGGAAATTCCGCTGAGCTAGCTCAAAGGATCGCAGATTGGAACGAAGTTGATGAGTCCGGGGTGGCCCGATTAGACCTTCTCAAGTCTTCAGAAGGTGATGATGTTATTCGAGAACGTTTGGCGGAGCCCGGAACTCTCGCAGATCTTATGAAACGATCTGGACGGGTGAATCTCGATGAGGCATTGGCCATCGGGCGAAAAGTGGCGGAGGCTCTGGATGCCTTGCACCGAGCAGGGGTGCGTGTCGGGCGCCTCAGGTCAGAAAAGATTCGCTGGCAAGAGTCAGATGGGCAAGTCCGCATCTCAGGGCCCAATGTGAGCCTCATTGATGTCTTAGGCACCGATGACGCCCAGGCTGAGAGCCTCTATTGTTTGGCCCCCGAGATCTTAAGTGCTGCTGAGCCTTCTGTTTCCAGCAGAAGAGGCGATATCTATGCTCTGGGTGCTATCCTCTACCGATTGTTCACAGGTGTTTCCGTGGTGGAAGGAAAAACGGTGGAAGCCGTTGTGCGTTCTTCCAGTCGCGGTTTGTCCAAAACACCGGCCGATCGCAGGAAAGGTCTTCCGGACGGGCTTTCTGACCTCATCATGACGTCCCTCAGCCAGGATCCAGCCCAACGGCCTCTCACGGTGTCCGACATCGCGGAGTCCCTGCAAGGCATGAGTGCCCAGGTTCAGGCCCGAGCCCCATCGCGCCCCATGCAAGCCTCTGAGAAGGAGGTGGGGCAACGGCAAGCGAAACAGCCTAAGTCCTTGCGTTTTCGGATAATTAGCTGGTCTGTCACGATCGTTCTTTTACTCCTGCTAAATGTCATCCCCTACTTGCTGTATCGAGACAAAATTGGCACATTCGGATCGTCGGATGGCGATTTTCTGCCGATTGGCTCTGATGAATCTGGATTTGATCCAGACGACTCGAGGAGCCCTTTGGAAAAGAAAGTCGACCAAGACGTTGAGAAAGATCGTTTTGATCGTGCTCTGAGCAACATTGAAAGTGCCTCAGGGGCCGGAACGATTGATAAAAACCAAGCGGTGCGCTTGGCCCAAAAGGTAAAAACGCGCCGTTCAACCCGGATCTATCAAGTGACGAAGAAGATTGAGCAATTGATCGAACGTCAAAAACTTGCCCGGGCCAATTCTCTTCTGCTGACATTGAAAGCCATTGTGGGCTCGTCGGACGACGGCTACAGGCGCTTGAAGAATCAAATCGACGGCTAAGAAAGTCGTCGAGCAACAAACGAAGAAAGTCACAGTGGCTTTCTACACAAGAAAAACAGTCCCTGGAGGGACTGGCACGCGTAACTGAACCTTCACGTTCAGATCAATCCTGCCATGAGGCAGGACACTTTGGGAAATGCAGTCTGGGATACTCCATGACTTTGGCCGAAGACCATCCCAAATACGCCCATGCCAGATTCTCCCTGTGACCTATCCGTCCCGAATGGGACAGGGAGGAAGCCTCATGAAAATCGGCTTTTCCTTCGAGAATTTGTATCCGGCAGCCGATCGTGCCGGACGTCATATCGAAACATTGGTTCGGCGTTTTGCCGAACGTGGGCACCAAGTCTTTGTTGTCACCACCCCCTCCGAAGATCCTGTAGAACCCGAGGGCGTTGAAATTCTGCGTCTCCGGGAAGCTCCCGGTGCCAAAGGCCATGGCCGCAGCGACACCTTGCTAGGTAAGGTCATCACCAAGTTCCTCAAGCAAAACGAAGTCGACGTTCATTTTGCTGAAGGCCTCACACCTCTTTCTGCGATTACCGTGAAAGCAGCCCAGCGGGCTGGCGCCAAGACGGTCATTCGTGTCTTAGCCGACGCATCTGGCATTATTCACTCCATCGGCGGTGACAAGAGGCTCACGCCTTCTGCTTTGAAGAAGCGTATTTCGACGATTCTGCGCTACGCCGATGCGGCTGCAGCATCGTCACCGGGATGCGCAGACTTGCTGAAGGGTTCCTACGCTGGTGATGTTCGGGTAATTGAGAAATGCGTCGATCTCTCTATTTGCAATCCAGAGCGGGTGCAAGACTTGGACATCTCTACTTTGCGCGAAAAGTTCAGTGTGGGAGACGCTCAAGTCCTGATTTATTCGCGGGAGGAAATGCGCGGTGAAACCGTAGCGAGCACCATTCCTCTTGTGGGCAAGTTAGTGGAGAAAGACGCTGGTCTCATC
>WFTN01000332.1 GCA_015485455.1 Planctomycetota bacterium
GAATAGAATTAACGATTGGCCCGCCGCAGAAGGCACCGTTGAGAAGGCCATTCTCCAACAATCTTACAGCAAGGGCGGCTCATCCTTCCGACCTTGTATTTCTTGCCGCTACTTCGTGGATGGCAAAGAATATCACTGTGAAAACCTAGACGAGAGTGTCACACCCAGGACTTTCTCTCAAACAAGAGATGCTCAAGCCATCATGCAGAAATTTTCCAAGGGCAGGAAAGTCCAGGTTTTCTACGACCCCAAGGATCCCTCTTCCGCTGTCCTCAGAAGGTTCAACCCATCAGGTAGCTATCAATCAATGGGACTCGGAGCGTTCGCGATCATCTGTGGCCTGGCTTTCTTCATCCTCTTTGGAAGAGTTTCCAAACCTCAGAAATGAGGGCGCCGACGAGATTCCTCTTCCTACTTCTCTTTCTGAATTCGGAATTCTTGAACACCCTCCCGAATCTGGAGCGACAAGGGTTTCAAGTTCTTCACAACAGTTCCGCGCCTTCGCCCAACCTGCACGACCTCCACACGGAACATGAACTTGCCGGTGCCACTCAATTGAAACGTCGCTTTGCCGGATTCAAGAATGCGATCATACCTCGCCCCTGCGAGGAGTCTGGCATTCGGGTCAGGGAATGCTCGGAAATTTCGAAAGTCTCTGTACATCGTCACTTTGATCTCAGTCCCTTTGGCCTCCAGGTCCTTAAATGATGGAAGTTCCAAATTAACGATAGGACCTGGCTGTAGTTGGACGGTAACATCCCCTTCCCTCACATTGACCGTTATTGGCTTGTACCCCCAAGCAACGATTTGAGAGACGGCCCTCCTGAGATCAAGATTATCCTTAGGTAGAAAGTGACCAGAGTCTCATTCTTCAATAGTCCCGAGCTCCAAAAACAAAGGCACTTAGCCCGGACTATGACTTTCCAAAGAAACTCGTTATTCTGCCCTATGGACCCACTATCCCAAGCCGTGCTGGGCGCACTTTTGCCTCAAGCACTCAGTAAGCCAGAGACCATTCGCAAAGCAAGTCTTCTTGGCCTTGCTGGGGGCATGGCTGCTGATCTTGACGTCTTGATTCGCTCCACACACGATCCGCTCCTGCAGATCGAATACCATCGCCATTTTAGTCATTCGCTCATCTTCATTCCCATGGGAGGCCTCATCGTCGGTGCCGCTTTTTGGCCATTTCTGAAGAAGCACATGGACTTCTCCCAGATCTACAAGTGGGCCACGTTGGGATATGGCACGGGCGGATTACTGGACGCCTGCACAAGCTATGGCACCCGCCTTCTCTGGCCTTTTTCTCAGACACGGGTGGCCTGGGATCTCATTTCGATCATTGACCCCATCTTCACTCTAACGACTCTTACTTTGTCCATCCTGGCGGCAAGAAAACGGTCTCCAAAATTGGCGAAATGGGCATGGCTCTTCATTTTCTTGTACTTGTCTTTCGGGTCATTTCAGCAGCGGCGAGCCAAAAGCATCGCCATGGATCTGGCTGATAGTCGAGGCGACAAAGTCGAAAGAATCGTGTTAAAGCCAAGTTTTGGCAATCTGTTTCTTTGGCGAAGTACCTATGAGACCAAGAGTCGGTACATCCAAGTCGATGGCATCCGCCCCGGTTTCTTTGAAGAAGACCGCGTCTACCAAGGCGAGCGCTGGGCCCTGGTATCAGCCAAGCAAGCGGCGAAAGGACAAGAACACGATACTACCCTCTATCATGACATAGAACGCTTCGCCCACTTCTCCGATGACTGGTTGGGGGTTCACCCTGCAAACAAAAACGTCATCGCCGACATGCGCTACGCAAACATGCCAGACAAGATTAACCCTCTTTGGGGCATAGAACTCGACTATGATCATCCCAACCGCCATGCAAAGTGGCGCACATACCGTTCGGTTGACAAGGCGAAAGTCAAACGCTTGTGGAGCATGATATTGGCAAGAGACCTGGAGTAGTCCAAGAATACACTTCTTCCCAAATGTTATCGCCAGAGTTTCGGACGCCCCTTGTAAGGTTGCAATCCTAGGAGAGGATCTCCCTCACCCTGATTAGCCACTTAAGACAGCGCCCCTCGTTGCTCCAAGAATTTTTGTCGGAGGATAAGGCATGGAGTAGAGAGTCTCTTGGTGTAGAATGCATGAATGCAAATTTCGCCAATGGCCCTTTTCATAGATCCAAGAGTATCACGTCATGCCAAAATACCTCAGGCCACTTCTTATTGGTCTCTTGTTTATGGCCGCCTGCCAAACGACACCTGAAGACGGCCAGCAAAAACAGAATTCGATGAAAGGAGATAGAAACGTGGAACTGGGAAACTTCTCCATCAGTCTCAATGTCAAAGATATCGCTGCTTCTCGTACTTTTTACGAAAAGTTAGGCTTTGTTCAGACCAATGGTGTTCAAGCTGACAACTGGCTCGTCATGCAAAGCGGAACTACAACCATAGGCCTATTCCAAGGCATGCTCACATCCAACATCTTGACTTTCAACCCAGGTTGGAACCACAAGAAGGAAACTTTGGACCGTTTTACTGATGTGCGAGATCTGCAAAGCAAATTCAAGAAAGCCGGCCTTACCCTCGTGACAGAAGCGGATGGGAATAGCACCGGCCCGGCACACATGATTCTGACAGATCCCGATGGCAACACGATCATGTTTGATCAACATGTCGACAAGCCCTCAACGCCCTAGCCCGTGTGATTGCCGACCTTGAAACTGCCAACTTTTGCAGAGCCTCCGACTTCCCGGCAGTCGGCCCTCGCGAGGCAAACACCACATCAACTCAGAAAAGACTTCGCTGTTTATCCCTATGAGGTCACCGAATTGGAAAGCCTGAGTACGAATAGAGGGGGCCGACGGCATCAATACCGTCGCCCCCCTCTTTTGCTCGGCTCATTCACGAGATCGTGGTCGTAAGAGGCGACTGAGGCAGAGTCTGGGTGCTATACCGAACCTGGCGACCCACGAGGTCATGAATTATTCTTACCCATCGCAATCAGAACTACTTGTAGAGAATCGCCAAACCCGCACTGCAAGTGAAATTCCCAGGTGCCAGCGGATCATAAGCATAGACCTGTTGATAATAAACCGTGCCAGACAAGTTCATTGGCACCAAGAAAGGCAAATCCCACGTGCCAACTCCAGGAACACCAAAATGACCGTCGGCGACGAAAGGTAAGACTTCCGTAGCATTGGTATAATTCGTCAATGTTGGCAGCGGATATCCTTGCTGAACAACAGGTGTGTCACCATAGACGAAGTACAAAAGCGTACCTCCCCGAAGTCCGGTAACCTTGAGTGTTGCAGTATCACCAGCCCCCAATGCGCCCACGACGTTCAATCGGGGGACGAAACCACCACCGCCCGCAGCTCCTTCACCGTATTGGAACTTGATGCCACTGTTAGCGGGGGTTTTCGTCAGATTCTTGTAGATACGATCACCCACGAGGTCCAAGTCTCCGTCTCCGTCAATATCAACCAGTGAATCGCCCGACATCACATGGGGTGCCACGATCTGCCAACCGGCGTTGGCAACACCAAAAGAGACATTCTTTCGCATGGTCATAGTCCTCGGCATGTACCATTCTTGCACAGTACTTGAAATGATGTCCAACGTGCCGTTGAGATCAATATCAACGATGTCGATGAAGGGTCGCATGTCAGGAGAAGAGTAGACTCCAAGACTTGGGCCAAGAAAGACTTGGAACGCTCGACCACCTAAATTTCTTAGGGCGACAGATGACGATCCCTGGTAAACGACAATGTCCAAGAGTCCATCACCGTCAACGTCTTTCACACGATTGGTGGATGAAAAGGCAACACCGTAGGATTGCCCTAAGGTCCAATTGGCACCGGGGAGACCCCAACGCACAACAGAATTGTTCAACAGCAAGTCTGCCATGCCATCGGAATCAAGATCAACAACTGAAGAAACCGGACCAACAGCGGCGCCTGGAGTGAAGAAGCCAAGACCGTCGTTGAGCCAAACTCGGCTATCGTCACTGTAGTCTACCCTCCCTGCAACAAAATCGATGTCGCCGTCATCATCAACATCGGCAGCAAAGCTCCATTTCGGGTGAGCTGGTGCATTGCCCCCATCAAGAAACCTCTGCCCCGGAAGCGTGCAAGCTCCAGCAAGGGAAAAGTGACCGTTGCCATTCCCCTTTACCAACTGGAGATTGATGAAAGAGAGACTGGATGCGTCAAGCAATTCACAAATGAAGTCAATGTTGCCGTCACCATCGAAATCCCCGAACCCGATCTGCTCACCAAAAACAGTTCCTGCTGCGGCTTGAGCTCCCAGCAGTTTCGAGACAAACCCACCAGCGGCACTGTTGAACATAGCGGAATAGGCGTCATTCGGTAAATCGGCATCGAAGTCTCCATCAAGATCGATAACTCCAGCAAGACCAATGCCTCCCGAAGGCCCCATAC
>WFTN01000333.1 GCA_015485455.1 Planctomycetota bacterium
CTCCGCCTTTCCTCCTTTGATGAGGCGCACATCTGGCACCGCTTCGACAAAAATGAAAAACCGCCAAACCAAATAGATGGCCAAAGCGCCTAGGAATAGGAACAGTGCTTGTCGGATGCGCTTGCCCTGATTGCCATCAGCAAAAAAAGGGGCCATGACGAAAATAAATGGTGCGAGTTCATAACTCAAGAATGAAGATAAAAGTAAGAAACCGGCACATTTGAATTTTCCTCTGAGGTAAAACCATATAGCCAAGAGGGTGTAGAGGATGCCCAATTTAGCCATCATGGTGGCCAACCAAATGTGGGTGGTATCTGCGGGATGCAAAACCAGAATGAGCCCGCCGATGAGGGCAGATGGCCAAGAGAAGCGCCGTCGCAGAATCATGGCGAAGAGGACACCGCTCAAGGTCAAGATAAGCCACTGCAAGTAGAATCCACCGTGAAAGCCAAATAGGTCATAGGCGCTTCGTTGCAGAGCGTATTCGATCGCCCTGAAGGGGCGCGCTTCCCAGCTTTCCCTGAAGATCTCGAAGATCTTGGTGCTTGCAGCCCGGGACTCACCCCAAATGAGATCACCATAAATGGCCCAGTCATCCGCCAAGATGACCATGGATGTGTTATTGTCGTTGTCTAAGCCCAACCGGAAGTCTGCTATCCATGTGGCCAAGCCGATGACAAGGAATGCTTGGCAGCAAGTAAGTCCTATTTTTCCGAGGGGCTTTTTCATTGCTCCCAGTGTACGCAAAAAAACTGGAGCGTGCTGAGAGTCAACGACCGACTTGGAAGAGGAGGGCCCCATGCGCCTATGGACATTCTTATTCCTGCTTTTCTGGCTGCCTGGCACGATCGCATGGGCTGGGGAGCAAACAAAACCCCTCGATCGTGGGGCCAAAAAAGAACTGTCGAAGCTGGCAGTGAAATTCTGGAAGGCCCGGCCTCCCCATTACTTCAAAGAATGGGACCAAGAGCAATGGGCTGCTATTCAGAAGGCGGCACAAGAATGGGGGGACTTGCCAGAAGGATCATTGGCTGAAATCACTAAGATATTCTGGAAGCCAGCGAAGAAGTGGGGTTCGCGATATGACAAGAAAGTGGGCAACAAGGGGATTCTCAAGACCCCTTATGGCGATGCTTGGTTCTACATCAAAGGTGCCGGGGCGAAGAAAGGCCTGGTCATCGGCCTGCATGGAGGAGGAGAAGGAGCGGGTAGCGCCGACGAACCAGCCGGCACGTGGTCTATGAAGGGGACCATGGGCATGTATCCCCAAGGAATTCGCTTGGTTCACGATACTTGGAACACGGTTCACGGCGAGCGTTTGATTCTGAGCATGATAGAGATTGCTAAGTGCAAGTATCAAATCGATCCGAATCGGGTTTATAGCATGGGATTCTCCATGGGAGGCACTGGTAGCTGGTTCATGGCTGGCCGCCACACAGATCTTTTGGCTGGCGCCATGCCTTGTGCTGGCGTCTTGATGGCAAGGCCAAAAAGCCAGCTTCCCAAGAAAGAACAGATTGAGGATGTCCAACATGGACTGGTGCCCAACGTTCGAAACTTGGCCATGTGGTATTTTATTGGGCTCTCCGACGTCAATTGTATGCCTGGCACCTATCTCTTTGTCGAAGACATGCTGAAAGAACTGAAGGAGTCCGATCCTCGTGGCTACAGCAAGATTCACTTCAAGACCTATCCTGGTTTAGCTCATGCCATGGCTCCGGGCGAGCCTCACAATGGCATTCGCTTCATGTCCAAGCAAAAGCGTGACACTTTCCCACAGACCGTGGTTTGGGAATATGTTTCTCGGCCCTATCCACGCTGGAACGCCCGGGAGAAGGTGAAGCGATTTCGCAAAGAGTCCTTTTATTGGCTCCGCTGCCCCGAGGCTCAAGACCGGCAAATTATCCGGGCTAGCCGTAAGGGCAATAGGATTGACTTGGAGATCGAAGGCGGGCCTGGGGATGCCAAGGGAGTTTCGATCATGCTGAATGCATCCATGATTGATGTGCAACAGGATGTAGAAGTCTTTTTGGAAGGAAGCCGCATTTATAAGGGTAAACCCAAGCCGAATCTGGCATCTTTTCTCACCAGTCTCAATGATCGGGCCGACCGAGAAATGTTATTCGACCGCCAAATTGATTTTTGATTCCAACACGAGATGGGAAAAAACGTAGCCCGAAACTTGGGGAAGTAATGCTGGCGGGGATTACTTGGATCGGTTAACCCTATCGGTGAGCGGAACAATAAGCACAGGGACACGACCCAACTGACATGTCATTAAAACTGATTCAGGTTGACCACTCCTATGGCAAGCGAGCAGCGCTCCAAGGGGTGAACTTAGAGATTCATCACGGCGACTGCTACGGCTTTATTGGCCACAACGGTGCGGGTAAGACCACAGCGATGCGCATCGCCTTGGGGTTGATTCAACCGACCCATGGGCGGGTTGTGGTGGATGGTTATGACGCTCATGAGTTTCCCTTGGAAGCGCGGGCCCGTATGGGGGGACTCATCGAACGCCCCGGGTTCTTTGACTATTGGGATGGTCCCCGCAATTTACGCATGCTGGCAAAACTTCAGGGCTTAGAAAGTAAGACCATTGCCAACCATTGCGAAGAACTCATGGAACTTGTGGGGCTGGGACACGTATTAGACTTGCCGGTGCGGGCTTATTCACAAGGTATGCGCCAACGACTCGGCATTGCCCAGGCGCTCATGGGACGACCGCGCTACTTGCTCTTAGATGAACCAGGGAACGGACTCGACCCTGAAGGCTTAGCGGAAATGCGCCGCCTTTTGCAAAGGCTGACTCGTGATGAAGGGATGACTGTTCTTCTTTCGAGTCATCAACTCCATGAAGTCGCCGAAATTTGCAACCGAATTGCTGTGTTGAAAAAGGGCAAGGTGCTGTTGGAGGATGATGCCCAGGGCATTCTCTTGAGCGGACGGCCTCTTTTTGAGTTCAAAACATCAAAGCCTGAGGAAGCCCAGGCTGCCATGGTTGAGCTGGGTCTAACAGTTGAACAAGACCTCTCTGGAGGTTTGATCGTTGACGTGGGAGATTTCCCACCCTCCGCCATCAACAAGGCTCTGGTTGAAAAAGCTATTCCTTTGGACTCATTCTCCCGCAAGGCTCCCTCTCTCGAAGAAATCTACCTGGAGATTCAAACGCCGAAATCGGCCAAGAGTGCCGAAGAAAAATCTGAAGAATCAAAGGATGAATCGCCGGGTGAACACCTTTCTCCGCCACGAGAGATTCTTCGTGCTATGGGTTACGAATGGCGACGTTTGTGCTCTCGCAAGATCTTCTTCGCCGCTTTGACTTTACCGTTCTTAGTGGCCTTCTGGGATATTCGCTCGCGCTTTGTTCTGGCGGAAGCTGCTTTGCAGAAGATGGCTGAGGATGGGCTGGCGAGTACGACGGGTGTAACAGCTTTCGAAGGCGTGGTCTGGGGCTTGCGAACATCTCTGATTCTGGCGTCGATGATTTTTTGTGGCTTGGCCAGTCAGTCTTTGGCAGGGGAGTTGGATCGAGGTACGTTGAGGAATGCTCTCTTGCGACCGGTGCGGCGGTCTCGCTTGGCAATCGGCAAACTTCTTACTTTGTTGTCTTGTGCCGCTGTGACTTACATAGCCCTCATTGGCTTTGTCTATGGCGTCTCGGCCTACTATTTTGATTTTAGCCCCTTGGTGGAAATTCTTCCCAATGGTGAATTCTACAACTACATCAAATTAGACGTACTGGAAGACGCCCTCAGAACAGCCTTGATTTCGGGTCTTTTGCCCATGCTGACTTACACGCTCTTAGGTTTTGCGGCGGGGGCATTGGCAAGAAACCCGACGGCGGCTCTCATTTACGTCATTGGTGGCGTATTTGGCTTGGACTTGATGAGGTCTCAACTGCCAGCACGCAGCGATGAGAAGTGGCTGCCCTCTTCCCATTTGCCTTCGAAGTTAGGGGACACATCTTTCTTGCGTCACTACGAAGATGTGGTCACAAACGTGAGTAATGTTACAGAAGTCAGTTCTCAGTACTACCTCGTTCCTTGGTGTTTGCTGTCCTTCCTAATCGCTGTCCTTGTGGTGGCCAAAAGAGATGTCCGATGAAACATGGATACCCAAATTACTTCTTTCTTTTGCTGGTTTTCGTGTGTTTGACTTCTTGCTCAAGCCTCAAACGCAAGTTGGCGAAGGAACCGCCACCTTTGGCGGACATGGAAGCTCCCTTAGATTTACAAGACGAGCCAGAAGATGAAGAAGCTCGTCTCATGCTGGACAAAGGGGCCTTTTCTGGCATTTACGTCAAAGAAGGAGAAGCATCCCTTGATGACATGCTGGACGAAGAAGGCGGTAGCGGCGTTGTTGTAGACCATGTGGTCGAAAACTCCCCAGGTGCCCGGGCCAAGATCAGAGAAGGGGACATTCTTATTGAAGCCACCTTGAACGATGGTGAGCCCCAGGAACTCTCTTGGCCCAGTGAATGGCGCAACATCGAGCTGGCGACGAAACCTGGTTCCCAGGTGCATCTTCTTCTTGACCGGGCGGGACAAGAGTTTGAGACGACGGTCACCTTTGAGACTCGCTTGGCAGCCGCATCAAGAACGAAATCGGCGAGCTTTCGTGAGGAAGAGAAGGTCGGTTTGGTGCTGCGGACAGCCACGGAGGTGGAGTCACGGGCAGCGGGCTTGGGGCCAGGTGGTGGGGCGGTTGTCATTGGACTTTCGAAAGCGAGTCCTTGGCGCGCTGCGGGAATCAAATTTCGCGACCTCATCGTTGAAGTGGATGGTAGGCCTGTGGCCCACCCCCAAGTGCTCTTAGAAGCAATTCGGACCAAGGAGGTCGGGGATAAACTCGATTTGCTTGTCTTTCGCAATAACGATCGCTTTGAGACGAAAGCACATCTGACCACCCGGGATTCTGAGTTCGAAAGTTTCAGTATTCCCATTTTGTTCAGCTACGAGAGCAAGGGTGAAGTGAGTGATACCTCCCTGCTCTTCGGTCTTTTTGGTTATGAGCAAACGGCTGCGGCTTGGGAAGTGACGCTCTTGTGGTTCATTACTTTTGGTGGCGGCGATTCCGACGAATTAGAAGAGGTTGATTCCTAATGAGATTTTTTGTCCTTCTCTTATGCCTCGCGTCATACGCTTTGGGTCAAAAGTTGCCATCGGACGCGGCAAGCGTCCAACTACCAGCAAGCCACAAAGCTTCTGGTGTGCTAGCTGCGGACGTGAATGGCGATGATCTCCTCGACCTCGTGATGACTGCGGTGAAAAGGGGGGAAGAAACCAAACGGTTCATGAGGGTCTATCTCCGTCGCCCCCAAGGTGGTTTCGCCGTCGAGCCAGACTATAAAATTGATTTACACAGAGAATTTACCGCCTTTCTTATTGCCGATGTTTTGCCCAAGAACGCCGGCAAAGAGATTGTCCTATTGAGCGGGGCAAGGGCGGTAGCTTGGCTGAAAGAAAAAACCGGACGGGCCCAGTGGGTCTCCCTTTTCCGTTGCAAATTCATTCTTCAGCGATCTCGTTCTGGCCGAATCCTGCATATGCCTGACTTGGCAGAGGATTTGGACGGCGACGGCTTGGTTGATTTCTTGATTCCTCAGCATCAGTCCTACGGCGTTTTCCTGCAAAATTCTCAGGGTCGCTTTGACCACCAAGTCGACTTGGTGTTGCCACCGGCAAATACTGCTGCCACGGCGAAGAAATCTGGTTCTGTTCGCTTGAGTCGCCGATCAGTGGCGGTGAGTTTGAAGCTTCCTGAATTTGAAAAAGCCCGCACTGGCAAGACGCTGCGCAGACGTTTAGTCGATTCAACAGAATGGGCCTGGCGCCCTCGTTTGGTCGATTTCGATGGTGACGGCCACAAAGATCTCTTGGTTCGAGGGAGCCACGAAGTGTTCTTGTGGCTCAATCTCACCTCTAAGAGTGAAGAAACCCCCAATGACCGCTACGATGTTCCTGTTGTAGCTGATCGTTCGCGCCTAGTTGACATCGCTTATAGCAGCCACTTTCTTGACCTCAATGGTGACAAACGGACAGACTCCGTCATGATCGCCGGAGACCAACGGTCAGACAAACCTCGCACACAGATATTGGTGTTTCAACAGGGTGGCGCGAAGACAACAAAGGCCTCGCCACTTTTTGGCGACAAGGGGATTCCCAGCCAGTTGATTGTGTTGGCAGGATTCACTGGGGCTACGGATTTCTTTGACGTGAATGGTGATGGTCGCCTTGATTTGATTATTGGCTCTTTGCGTCAAGACATCATCGATAAGCTACGAGAGAGCTCCCGAGAAAAGACAGAGGTAGAACTCTATGTCTACTACAATCAAGGTGGATCCTTTTCTCGCGCCCCGGATATCCGTCAGACATTTGAAATGAAGTTGGAAGGTTTGCGTGCTCTGTCATCAGGTTTTTTGGCCAAGTTTATCCCTGATGTGACCGGGGATGGTATTGGTGAACTGGTGACCCGTACAAGACCTGATCGCATTGACGTCCATTACTTTCGCAAGTCACGGGATGGTTCCCTGAGCATGTTCAAGACACCACTCTGGTCGTTCAAATTAAATCGCAAGGCGGATCTTTTCGTCTTGCAACCCACGGCGAAGGAAAAACCAGGCATTTTGGTGGTTGATTCTAATCTTGTGACGATTGTGAGGTTTTGATGATGAAACAATGTTTGATGGTTCTTGTCGCGTTGTTTACGGTTTCACATTCGTCTTGGGGGCAAACCCCAGAGTTGACGGTGTCTCAGTCTTTGGCTCCCGATATCTCGATTTCTACCTATGAAGTGCTGTCAGGACATGATGGTAAACCCGGTGAGTTGGTGATCTTGGGCACCGATGGCGCTGTGCGCCAGTATCGAGTCTCGGCTCAAGGTGGGTTTAAGGATTTCAGTGGCAAGCTTGTTCTTGAAGACCCAGATCGGGTACTTTTGTCTTTTGCTTCTATGGTGGGGAGCGATCATGCAGCCTCCCTTTTTGCATTGACGCCTAAAGGTCTGTTTGTCTATGGGCGTAACGAAGAAGACCAATTTGTGGCACCAGGTAAGAGACTCGTGAGTCGTGCTCGCTTTCGCCTTCGAGTCGGTGGTCCGAAGAAGGCAAACATTCTTCAGGACGTCAATGGCGACAACAGACTTGACCTTGTTGTTCCGGGCAGTGAATTCTGCACCGTGTGGCTTCAAGGGGAGAAAGGCTATCGCAAGACAGCTCGGGTCAGAGTGAAGGTGCGAGTTGAGCAGAGTGTGGGGGCAAGGTTAGGAGATGATCGTTTCTTTCAGACGATCACCATTCCTGATTTGGATATTCGGGATATGAATGGAGACGGGCGAGATGATGTGGTCATCATGCGCGGATCGCAAACAAGAATTCATCGCCAGAAAGAAGATGGAACAATCCCTTTTGATCCGGACGTGATTCTGGAGTTAGATAGATTCGTCGATACGAGCCCGAAAGCGACCGTGCGTCCCGGACGCACTTTGGCAGGCACGGAAAAGGCGAAGCTCCTCATTCGTGACCTGGATAAGGACGGCATCCCAGACTATGTCATTTCCCATCGTCGCAAAGTTTGGATTTTTCATGGCAGCAAAGATGGCCCTCAGTTCACTTCACCGACGAAGATTCTTAAGACTTCAGACGACATCACTTTGATTTGGCTGGCTGACTTGGGTAAGGATGATTTCGCTGATCTCTTGGTGATGCGCATCGAGGTCCCCACAGTTGGAACCTTGATTACCCTGTCTCTTATACAC
>WFTN01000334.1 GCA_015485455.1 Planctomycetota bacterium
ATCCCCCGTGAATTCTGGATGTTGGGGGACATTCAGACTTTCATGCCGGGTGAGCAGGTAGACAATTCCCATCGCAGAACCGGGATGGCACGCAACGCGGCATTTCAGGATATCATCCGGACG
Organism: Planctomycetota bacterium; assembly: GCA_015485455.1. GTDB lineage: Bacteria > Planctomycetota > DRQF01 > S139-23. The sequence goes on from WFTN01000334.1 coordinate 124, forward strand.
CCTCGCCTCATCAAGGCAGCACTCAGGTGGACCCTCAAACACTGGGGGCGGTTGGCAGGCGAATTCGATTTCAATGACTTATTGATGTTGGGTGCGATCCGCGCACGTATCCCAAGAGCAATTCAGTGGTGCGGCGAAAATCGAAGTGCCCTGCGCGACCAGGCACAGAAGATAAAGGTCAGCGACGGGACTCTCCGTTTGCCGCAGGACGAAAGCTCATTTGAGGCGAAGTTACCAGACCTACAAACAAATTCGCTGAGAATTTTACTCCAAGGGCTATTTGGTCGGACTTACACAAGCACTCAAGGGGTAGCGAACCAATCGGTCGATTATTGGCCGCGGCTTCAGGCTGGCCGCGGCCGGGAGCACGCCCACTCAGACCAAGAAATACTCCAAGCAATCAACGAGGCCAGCGACGGCGATTCAACGGCCTTGCTCAGAATGATGCATATCAAGTCATTGCGTCCGTTAGTCGTAAACCTCGGAATGACTGCGGACACAGGGACTCTCCTTGCAATCCTCAAGAAAACGACCTCGAATTCTATTGGCGTCATGAATACGACGAAACCACTGCAAGAAAAATGGGAACCAGTACTCAGCATTGTGGCCGAACTTGTCGTTCAACAAATTGACGATATTAGAAAAACCTCAATCATCACAGATGCCCTAGTCGAAGTCGGGAAACAGTGCGCTGAGAATTCGATCGCCATGTCAGCTGCTTTCATTACCATCTTGACTTTTCACAGGGAGGAGCACCTAAGAAGAAAGAATTGGGACCCAACGGACACGTTTGGCGACTCATTCCTCGAACACTTGGTCAACGGCAATAGCGACGATGTCACCAGATCTCTTCAATCAGAATCCCCCTATTCGCTTAGAGAGGTCATGCATGGCATAGGTCTTTTGAGAATGGCCGAAAGCGGCAACCCTCCGCAGATTGGCGACAATACTAGTTGGAAAAATGTATCAGATCGACTCTTACAACTTGCAGCAGAGGATCAGTCATTTAGCGTAGTCAAACAGCTATTGCCGTTAACGACGGAACTCTCACACCCGCGATTGGGTGGGCATCCAATTCTCCGAAACAATCTCAGCGAATACTTCGACGAGCCTACCTTGCAGACCATCATCCGCAGAACGATTGCTCCACAAGAACTCCGAGACGATACCCTCGCTATGTGGAATCCTCTTCAAGAGTGGGCATCAGAGAAATGAACAGGCTATCGTGAGATTGGTATCAATTCAGCCCGGCGGCAAATTCGCAGATTTCCATGAGTCAGATTGACCGCAAGGACTTGCTTTACTCACCACCGATCCACCTGAAAAGACGGCGAAATCCTTCGGCATCATGACAGTTTTCGTCAAATCCTTCTGCTCTAGCCTTCGTTAGGAATTGCGGGACTATGTTGGGTCCGTGACCGGAAACGCCCAAGTGACGCTCGATGTCGCCTTTCGGCCAGACCCAAATCCCGCACTCTAAGACTTGAGAACACAGAGTTCGTATAGCCATTGCGCCATCCGCATCCTCCCCAAGAAGTGCAAACGCGTCTCGAGGATTGATATTCGATTCCTCGCTTTTCATCGGTAGCCCGTTGCCCTCAGCGAGTGCAAATCCGTGCTCTTCACTCAGTTCTACGAGTCGCGCCAAACACGATTGAAACTCAGTTGAATTTTCGGCGACAAGATTCGCGCGAAGGGCTTGGCGGAATAGAAAATCTAGATCCACTATCGCTCGCGCCTTTATTCCCATGGCCGTGAGAATCTCGAGAGACTTCTTGATGCTTCCAACTCCGCCAACAGAAATCAGAGCGATCTTATCCGCATCCATCTTACGCCCAGTGACTATGTGATACAGATCTGGAAGAAGTCTCAACTCCGTCTTGCCTTCAGTGATAACTACATACTCAGAAAATAAGATTAGGCTCGAACGGGTTAAATCAAACATCAAGTCAACCTGGTGATCGGCCTCACTAGAAAGCCTCTCGATTTCTTCATCGAGCCTTGGCTTCGCAATTGTACCCAGTTCAAGGTCTTTGTGAATAACGAGCGTCCTCTTCATATCGTCAGACGTCAACATCTGTGGTGCGTGTGTCGAAAACACTACTTGATATTCACCAAGTGAAAGTGCCCGGAGAGCCTCCCGAACTTGGACAACAGCTTGAGGATGAAGATACAGTTCTGGCTCATCGATCAGAAGTAACTTTCGTGAGCAATCGGTTGCCGCCTGATTCTCACGACCCCGGGAAATCTGCCGAATGAGCGACATTTGAATCGAGCGCTGTGCACCATGCCCAAGGCTACCAACATCGCCCCAATCATTACGATGTTCTTCTCTCACTTTGAGCGTGGCACCTTTCACAAAATCTTTGAATTCCGGAACAGGAATATGCGCGGCGATTTCGAGACCCGGGTAGAAGTCACTGAGTCCACTTGTTGCGGCCTCATCGAACTCTACGAGTTCCGTTGCTCGAGACTGACCTCCAACTTCAAAAATATCACGGGCACCATCCAATCCTTGGCTAATCGCCGCACTGTGATTTGCCTCCAACTCTCCAACGATCTGCGATAGAAGTTTCCCAATAGTCGTCGAAGTCTTGAACTTCGTGACGTCCTCATTCGCGTCTTGCATGGCTTCGATGCGAACGATTTCCGGAAACAAGGCCGACAAGGCTTGAGGGATACCAGCTGGGTTGATCCTCCAAGCATCATCATCATCGTCACTCTCAATTTGTGGATCTCGAACAAGGAGTCTCACCTGCGCCTTCGAAATATTTGGCCGATCTTGAATTCGTCGTAGTTGAATTGTGCCATTAGCAAGCAGTGGCTCAACTCGGGCACGATGGGCGACCAAAAGGCCTAAGAGTAGTGCCTCGTCGATACCTGAAATCACAAGTTCAACGCTAACTGCGGTCGAG
>WFTN01000335.1 GCA_015485455.1 Planctomycetota bacterium
CCGTAGTTTCACCCAGTCAATTTCAATAGAATCGACCTACCTGAAATCAATCAAATACAGCAATTCTCCAGATACACGAGGCTATCCACTCATGTCTTCCATTGACAGAAATGAACTTCTGAAATCTCTCGGCATCACGGATGTGAACTTTGGTGTCCACAATGGCTGTGAAGCCCTTGACTTGGACGTGACGGGGCAGGTGACTTCATCGTCTCCCGTTGACGGCGCGAAAATTGCCGATGCCAGTATCCATGGTGTGGAAGCCTATGAAGCGCTTATGGATGGGGCCGACAAAGCATTCAAGAAATGGCGCATGATGCCTGCTCCTCAGAGAGGCGAGATTGTCCGAGAGATCGGTAACGCGCTCCGGGAAAAAAAGGCAGAGCTTGGGGCCTTGGTGACTTTGGAGATGGGGAAAATAGTCAGTGAAGGAGAAGGGGAAGTTCAAGAGATGATCGACATCTGCGACTTCGCCGTTGGTCTTTCGCGCCAGCTCTACGGTCTGACCATGCATAGTGAACGCCCTGCCCATCGGATGTATGAGCAATGGCATCCCCTAGGAAACGTGGGCATCATTACCGCCTTTAACTTTCCTGTGGCTGTTTGGGCCTGGAATGCCATGTTGGCAGCAGTTTGTGGCGATGTTGTCACTTGGAAACCTTCCCTCAAGACTCCCTTGACTGCCGTGGCCGTCCAAAACATTGTGGCACCCATTGCTCAAAAGCACGACTTAGCTGGGGTGTTTAACATGATCATTGGCAACGATGCCGATGTGGGCGAAGCGATGACATCAGATCGTCGTTTGCCGCTCATCAGTGCCACAGGTTCTTGCCGCATGGGACGGGTTGTCGGCACCAAGGTTGCACAACGACTTGGCCGTAGTTTGCTCGAGCTCGGGGGCAATAACGCCATCATTGTGATGGATGACGCTGACCTTGACATGGCTATCCGCGCCATCGCTTTTGGCGCAGTCGGCACTGCAGGACAACGCTGCACATCAACGCGCCGTGTCTTCTTGCACAAGAACATTTCCCGGAAAGTCATCGATACATTGGTGAAGGCTTATAGCCAGTTCAACATTGGTGATCCTCTGGATCGCAATACCTTGGTTGGCCCTTTGATCGACAAAGACTCTGTTGACCAAATGATGAAAGCCCTTGACCAAGCCAGATCCGAAGGCGGAGAAGTCCTTTGCGGTGGCGACCGTCTGAGTCGAGATGGTTTCTATGTTACGCCAGCCATTGTCATGGCCAATAAAGACATGACCGTTTTCAAGGAAGAGACATTCGCACCCATTCTCTATCTCTTTGAAATTGACAGTTACGAAGATGCCATTGCCATGCACAATGATGTCGACCAAGGGCTGTCTTCCGCAGTTTTCACTTTGAACATGAGGACAGCAGAACAATTCTTGAGCCACGCTGGCAGCGATTGTGGCATTGCCAACGTCAACATTGGTACCAGCGGAGCCGAAATCGGGGGAGCCTTCGGTGGGGAAAAGGACACCGGCGGCGGTCGGGAGTCTGGATCAGACGCGTGGCGCGCTTACATGCGGCGTCAAACCAACACGATCAATTGGTCAACAGAACTGCCATTAGCTCAAGGTGTTGAGTTCGACATATAGGACTGATCGCAAGGTCGCAGCCTAAGAGGCTCGCCGGATGACCTGTTTAGAAAGGCACGGGGACGTATGTTCACGTGCCTTTTCTTACGAGAAGAGGTGCGTCTTGTTCCCGCAGGGGCCGGGGAATCTCTCAGGACTTAAGCTATTCTGTAGCCGAGGCTGACGATAGCTGCTAAGTATTGGTATTGGCACTGCTGCTTTCTTGAGATTCAACTATGCGCATCCTCATCATCGAAGATTCCGAGCGGTTGGCCTTGTCACTGCAAAAGGGCCTTAAAATGTCGGGCTATGCTGTGGACGTGGCGTTGGACGGGAAGAAGGGGCTTTCGTATGCCCAGCTTGAACCCTATGACATCATTGTCTTAGATCTCATGCTGCCACTGTTGGGTGGATTGAGCATTCTGAGGACATTACGTTGTTCCGGAAATGATGTTCCTGTCATTATCTTGACGGCGAAAGATTCGGTGGAAGACAGGGTCAAGGGGCTCCGTGAAGGAGCTGACGATTATTTAGCGAAACCATTTGCCTTCTCCGAATTGCTGGCTCGACTTGAGGCCTTGGCGAGACGCCGCTCTGGCAATGTGAATCCCATCATTGAAATCGGCGATCTCATCATTGACACGACATCCCGAACCGTTTTTCGGTCTGATCAGAAGATCGACCTGACTGCCCGTGAGTATGCCCTGTCTCTTATACAC
>WFTN01000336.1 GCA_015485455.1 Planctomycetota bacterium
GCCTATCCTTGCCAGTCAACGAACGGCTGAATCGAGAACCTCGGCCCTGATCTTGTACTCCTTTTGAATTTTCAGGGCCAAATGTTCAGCGGGTTCGCGTCCCGATGCGAGATAAAACAAAGTCGACCCACTGCCAGACATCAAGAACCCTTGAGATTTCAATGGTCCCAATATCTCGGCCAGGTCTCCATGCTCTTCCTGGGCCGGTTGCTCCAGCCGATTGAAAAAGAGCCCGCGCAGTCGACCGACGTCGGCTTCAGTCAATGCGTCCAAGAAATCATAGACGGGCTGAGGATCCTGGGTCAATGTTAAAGCACGGAAAATTGCGCCCGTTGGCACATGGATCCCCGGAAAAACCACGACAAAGACGAATGTGCGATTCAGCTCAATCCCTTCGATGATCTCCCCTCGACCCCGGCAAAGGGCTGTACCGCCACGAATAAAGAAAGAAGTGTCCGAACCAAAAAGCCCGGCGATTCTCTCCATTTCCTTCACATTGAGAGCCAGATCAAACAGTTGATTGAGTCCCCGAATTACCGCCGCCGCATCACTGGATCCCCCCCCTAAGCCACCTCCAGCCGGTATTCTCTTGATCAGTTCGATACTCACAGGAAGAACGTAGCCCACATGTCTCTCGACGGCCCGCAGTGCTTTGATGGCAAGATTGTCCTCTCCCAGTCCAACGCTGGGGTCACTGACGATCAGCATCGTGTGATCAGCAGGTGTCAGAATGACATCATCGAAAAGGGCTATCTCGTGCATAACGGTTTCTAACTCGTGGAAACCGTCTGGACGCTTGCCAAGAATTTCTAGCCAAAAATTGACCTTGGCATAAGCTCGTTCGTGAATGGACTTCATGAAAGGAATGAGTTCTTTTCGCTCAGGATCAGATTGTCGATGAGGCGCACGGACCCCAAGTAAACCGCAAGGGCCAGGACATCACCCACCGATGCTTTCTTGGTTTTCAACTGAAGAGAAACACCATCAACCAAGTCGGCATAGTCGATTCTTGCGTTGGGAATAGTTGCCAATGCATTTCGAAGCCCATCGAGCAAGATGTCCACGTCGTCAATACCTTGATGGAATTGGGCCTCCGTAGCCTGGAGAGCTTGGTACAAAAGCGCTGCATGGGGTCTGTCATCTTCGCTGAGGAGTTTATTGCGCGAGGCGTAAGCAACGCCGCTTGCTTCCCTGGCCGTTGGAATGCCGCGAATCTCGACCTCCATATTTAAGTCAGCAACCATCCTGCGGATAACAGCCACCTGCTGGTAGTCCTTGAGGCCGAAAAAAGCAACGTCCGGACTAACCATATGAAAGAGCTTCAGAACGACGGTTAAGATGCCATCGAAAAAGCCTGGCCTAGCTTGGCCATCCAGATTGTTGGTGATTGTCTTTTGGGTCAGGATTGTCCACTGCTCTTGGGGATACATTTCCTCCACGCTGGGCAAGAACAAGGCATGGGCCCCTAAGTCCTCGATGAACGCTTGGTCCGCCTTGTCATCCCTTGGATATGTGAGGAGATCTTCCTTTCGGTCAAACTGGAGAGGATTTACAAATATGGAAACCACGGTGCGGTCACAGTGTTCAATGGACGCCCTTATGAGGGCTCCGTGACCTTCATGAAGTGCCCCCATGGTCGGCACGAAACCCACTGTTCGTCCTGAAGAGCGCCAATCCGCCACTTGGCTACGAATATCACTGATACGTCGATTGACTGACAACATGGAACCACTTTCTCCCAGGTAGAACACGTATCAACCCCTCGTCCCCTGCCAATCGCGCCAACTCACCAATGGTCTGCTGCAACACAGGGTGTTTCATAGACGACGCGATTTCAGCCGCTGGCAGAAGAACAAAGCTACGTTGGTGCATCGCAATATGAGGGATATCCAGATGAGACTCCTGTATCACCGCATCGCCATACAAGAGAATGTCAATGTCAAGAGTGCGCGGTCCATTGGCTATTCCTCGGATTCGCCCTTCTTGAGCTTCGATTCGAGAAATGTTCTCCAGGAGTTGGGTGGGCGATAAAGCCGTGGAGCGAATCGTGAGAGCAATGTTCAAAAACGCGCTTTGGTTCTCAGGGCCGCCCCATGCCTCAGTTTCGTAAAGACTGCTCACAGCCTGCAAAACTACGCCTGGCAGCTTTCCTAATGCCCAAATCCCAGCTCTCAAATGACCTCTTCGGTGGCCTAAATTCGAACCCATGCTCAGGAGCACCAAATTTCTGGACTCTTGGCTCAAAGCAAGGATTCTCCATCGATGGTGGACCGACCAGTCAGAAGATTCCAGACATAGAGAACAGGCCCAGACAAAGCGTAAGCCATCATCAATACGGGGATACTGATTTCAGGCTCGATGGCAACGACGGCGATCCCGCCGATAATGGCCAAAAGTTGCCAGGGATGCCGTTTCTCCGTCAACAGGGTGTTGGCAAAGTGGATATAGGGCAATTTCGTCCACATCAAGATTCCTAAGGTCGTGACAATCCAGGGGAAAGACGCGCCTATAGCTTCATCCCAGTCCGTCCCGTAGCGCCTAGAAGCGTACAAGTAGACAATGGATGCGACCCCAGCCGCAGCCGCTGGACTCGGCAACCCTTTGAAGCTCATATGGTCATCGTTCTCGATATCGGCTTCCAAGTTAAAACGCGCTAAGCGCAATACAGCCCCAAAGAGGTAAAAGCATGCCAAGACCAGAGCCCCTTTGGGAGACATCTGAAACTCGTATTCCGCCAATATCTTAAACATCAGGGCCGGAACCATGCCGAAGGAGAGACAATCGCTGAGGGAGTCGATTTGCACGCCAAACTTGCTTTCGCTCCCTGTTAGGCGCGCCACCTTCCCATCCATGAAATCAAAAACCATGGCTAAGAGCATAGCCCAAACCGATCTGACCAAATAGGCATGGGCGTCAGCGCGGGCTCCCACGATGGTTTCCGCCGCACCATAGTGGAGGGCAGCTTGCACCAAATAGGTGGTGGCCAAGAAGCCGCAAAAGGTGTTCCCGAGAGTCACCAAGGTAGGCAACGCAACCATGGACTTCAGCGGTGTTTTCATCTGATCCTGTCCTTATTGGGGCACTTTACCCCTTCCGATTATGGCGAAGGTCGGTCGCCAACAAAACCGTCCTTATGGCAAGAGTTTTCCGCTCATGAGGCCGTTTCCCTCTTCTTGCCCTCTCAGGCCCCACCCTAAGGTCCGCAACACACTTTGATGAGCACAAAATCTTGTTTTTCACCCCCAGAATAGGAGAAATCCAGAAGAACTCTTTACAGAATGGAAACCATTAGACATAAAGGGGATAGGAAATTTTCCTTTCCCCAAAATAGAACTCATTGCCTCAGCCTGACGAGAATCACAAAATGTATGCCATCACCGGTGTCTCAGCCCGCGAAGTCCTCGATTCACGAGGCAATCCCACAGTTGAAGTCGAAATCGAAGTCGAAAACTCCGTCGTCGGAAGGACCATAGTCCCTTCGGGAGCCTCCACAGGAGCCCATGAAGCCCACGAACTTCGAGACGGTGGCGATCGCTACATGGGAAAAGGAGTCGAAAAAGCCGTCAAGCTCATCCACGAGGAGATCACACCCGCCATCTTGGGCCTTCCTGTTGAAGATCAAGGCCTCATTGATGCTTGCCTCATTGACCTGGATGGGACACCGAACAAGAGCCGGCTCGGTGCCAACTCGATCTTAGGTGTCAGCTGCGCCGTGGCCCATGCTGCGGCAAACGCTTACGGCTTGCCTTTATGGCGTTGGTTGGGAGGCATCAATGCTTGCACCCTCCCCATCCCCATGATGAATATCATCAACGGTGGTTCCCACGCAGACAACAATGTTGATATCCAAGAATTTATGATCGCCCCATCCGGTGCCCGCAGCTTCCGGGAGGGATTGAGGATCGGCGCTGAGGTCTTTCATACTCTTAAGAAAGTCCTTTCCTCAGCCGGACTCAACACAGCCGTTGGCGACGAAGGCGGTTTTGCCCCCAACCTGAAGAGCAACGAAGAGGCCATCGAATACATCCTGCGGGCCATCGAAAAAGCAGGTTATACACCGGGAGAGGATGTCACGATTTGCCTCGACTGCGCCGCCAATGAATTCTACCAAGATGGTCGTTACTTCATGGGCGCCGAGGAGAAGCCGGAAAAGGGTGTCGACGACTTAATCGAGTTTTACGATCGTTGGCTCGACAAATTCCCCATGATCGAATCCATTGAGGATCCCCTGTTTGAGGACGATTGGGACGGCTGGAAAAAACTGACCGAAGAAATCGGCGAGAGAGTGCAACTGGTAGGAGATGACCTCTTTGTCACAAATTCAAAACGATTGCGTCGAGGAATTGATGAGGACATCAGCAATGCCATCCTCATCAAAATCAACCAAATCGGAACGTTGACAGAAACCATCGATTGTGTGCAATTGGCCCAAGCCAATGACTACGGTACAGTGATCTCCCACCGAAGTGGCGAAACTGAAGACACCACCATTGCCGACTTGGCCGTGGCCCTCAATGCGGGGCAGATCAAAACTGGCTCCCTAAGCCGTACAGATCGCATCGCCAAATACAACCAACTTCTACGGATTGAGGAACAATTGGGCGCGTCAGCGTCCTATGGTCAACGATAGAGATGAAGAAACGAGCTTGGAACAACGGAGAGATTGCCAGCCCCTTGGCCTTTGTGCTTCTGGCACTTGGGTTAGTCGGTGCCATCTATGTACTTCGTGTTGTTCCGGCTCAAGAGCATCTCGACGCCAAACGAGCGAAACGACAAGCCTGGGAAGAATCTCATCGAGAGGTTGAGGCAGAACTCAGACACTTGGATGTTCTGGCTGCCACATTAGGGCGGGATCACCAGGCAACGGAACGTGTCATGCGACAACTTAATTTCGCGCGCCCTGGGGAAGTGACAATCGAAGTTCCGGATCAGAAACATTGAAAGAATGTGGGACTCTAAGCCCAGAAGACTTCGTCATCGCCCTCTCTCCACCCCCTTTTACTCCAAGCTTGCTCCTGGTTCAGGGAGACCGGAGATGAAAACAGACAAAACCTCCCAGAGACTGTCACATGGCCTCTTGTTTCTACTCTGTCTGTTCTCCTATTGTTTGACGTTGGCGAGTCAAACACCTCCAAGGCTGGCCAAGTTGGACTGGCGGAACCTTCAATTGCAAGAACGTCATGCGGCCTTCGAAGCTGCCACTCAAGAAGGCAAGTTCCGTAAAGCCGCTGCCTTGGCCCAAGTTCTCATTGACAGCGATCTTGCACCATCCCCGGACCAGAACGAACCTCATTGGCCTCTCTGGAATTTGGCCCCTGACCCCACCATCAAGGGGCTCTACTTTTCCCCTCGTTACTCTGTCTCGAGACGTTTGCAGTCTGGGTCGCCGGAAACTCAGAAGGCTTACCAAGGCCTATTCGGCTCTCAGGCGGCGACTGCGTTCAAACAAGCGAGGAAAATCGAAAGCCACAGTGCACTGAAGTACGTGGCAAGTCGATTTGCTGCCACCCAAAGCGGCGCAGATGCCATGACTCAACTCGCCATGGAAGAGCTGGAATCAGGAAACTATGGTTCAGCCCAACGGCAATTCATGGATCTAGCGGATATCCACTGGCAGGCCGACGGAAAACGGAGGCGGATATGGCGAATGGCCCTCAAATTAGCCAAATCTATGGGGAAAAAAGAAGAATCGTCAGTCAGGGCCTCTTGGCCTTCGGGCTTGGCACAGGCCGCTCCCCATGGCCCGAATTCGGACATCGTAGGCAAGTTCAATCAAACAAGTTCCTGGGAATACCAACTGCCACCCCATGGTGGGGAGCATGCCCAAACTCTTTTGCAACCCATTGTGACCCCTGAAAACGTCGTTTTTCATTCGGCCAAATCCTGCATCTCCATAGATCGTCTGACCGGCAAGACCACCTGGCAGGTCGTTTTCGGCTCCAAAGACTCCCGTGAGATCCCCTCTCCATCCACGGACCCACTCTTCGACGATTATCGAGGAGCGTTGACTCCAAGAGACTATCTCTTCGTCACCAGCGAAACCGAGGAGAAATCAGAGCAATCGAAGCGCACAATCTGGGCTTTCAACCGTGAGAGTGGCTCATTTTCCTGGTGCCTTCGAGGTGCAGAAATCGGATCCGGCATTCCACCTTTATTGTTTGACGCATCTCCCCTTGTGCACCAGGGCACGGTCTACTTGACGGCCACCGACAACGCCGACGACGTCGCCTCCTATGTGCTAGCCCTGGAGGCGACAAACGGCCGACTCAAATGGGTGACCAAGATCGGGACAGGGCATGTGATCCAATTTCATCAATCCAACAACGAAATCCCGAATCCGAGAAAATGGCTCGGATGCCTTCCCCTGGCCATGGTGGATGGATTTCTCGTTTGCTGCGACAACCTGGGACATATTGCCGCTTTTGAGCCAGACACAGGCCGTCCACGTTTCTTGTTCATCTACAACCGACGCAATTTGGATATTGCCGGGCATTTGCAAAAACGATCTATTACCCGTGGTTGGGAAAGAAACCCTATTCTCGGCTACGAAGACCGTTTTGTTGTGGCAGCAGATGACTCGGATGAACTCCAAGCTTTTTTCGTTCGTCCCCCAAAAGATAAGCGCCGCCGCCGGGGGAATTTGAATTTCTTGCGCAGCAATAGTCTTCCCAGGCATAGAATGCGCCAGTTACTTAGTTTCGATGGTGAAGCTGTAGTTTTGGCAGGTGAAGCCCCCATGCTGGGGCTTTCTTTGGTGCAAAAAACGCCCATCTTTGATTCGGATGACCAAAACGAGCAATGGAACTTCCCGTTAGCGACTAAAATCTTGGGAAGAGGATATTCTGGAGCGAAACAGGTGTATGTTTCGACACACAAATACGTTTATCCATTAGACCTTCGTTCTGGAAAAAACGCAGGGGTGTTGGTCAAAGAAGAGTCCAATGGCTCAAATCTTCTGGGTCATGTCATTATCGATAGATTCGGTATGATTGTGGCAGCGAAAAACGCCATTCGATTCTTCGCTCAAGAGAAATAACGCAGGGGAAAAGGAGCAGACATGGACGAGAACGCATCACAGGATGACGTGCAAGCGGTAGAAAAGTTACAGAATGCTGTGGCCTCAATCAAAGCCGAGCTCGGCAAAGTCATTGTTGGACAAGAGGAAGTCATCGACCAACTCTTGATTTCCATCTTGGGTCGGGGCCATTGTTTGCTCATGGGTGTTCCCGGACTGGCGAAGACTCTCATGATTTCTACCTTGGCGAAGACCATCAATCTGTCTTTCAATCGGATTCAGTTTACCCCGGATTTGATGCCCTCCGACATCACCGGAACTGAGGTCATCCAGGAAGACAAAGCCTCGGGGAATCGCGAATTCAAGTTCATCAAAGGCCCGGTGTTTGCCAACGTTATCTTGGCAGATGAAATCAACCGGACGCCACCAAAGACTCAAGCAGCTTTGCTTGAGGCTATGCAAGAACATCAGGTCTCCGCCGCTGGCACCATGCACCCTTTGCCCCAACCATTCTTTGTCTTGGCAACTCAAAACCCCATCGAACAGGAAGGAACCTATCCCCTTCCTGAAGCTCAACTCGATCGTTTCATGTTTATGGTCCACGTCGACTATCCCTCCGCTGAAGAAGAGCTGAAAATCATTCAGCAGACCACTTCAGACTACAAAGCTACGGTTAAGGAAGTATTATCCGGCGAAGAAATCATGGGGCTTCAAGAATTGGTACGCCGAGTTCCCGTTGCCGACCATGTCATCAAATATGCCATGGAGTTCTCACGTCAGACCCGTATTCAAACAGATGAGGCCCCGGACTTCATCAAGGAATGGTTAGCTTGGGGCGCCGGTCCCAGGGCTTCTCAGTTCCTCATTCTTGCAGGCAAAGCAAGGGCTGTCCTCGATGGTCGCCACTTCGTTACTACTGAAGACATTCGCAGTGTTGCTAAGCCTGTGCTCCGTCATCGAATCATTGTGAATTTCGGCGCAGAGGCTGAAGGCATCAATAGCGATGCCGTCATTCAAAAACTCATCGACACAATTCCACGAAACGAAAGTGAAATCACCTCGGATGGACGACTCTCAAAAGTACTTGGATCCGAAGACACTCAATAAAATTGCCGGGCTTGAATTGAAGGCTCGACTCATTGTTGAAGGGTTCGTAGCTGGACAACACAGAAGTCCCTACAAAGGTAGTTCCGTTGAGTTTCGTGAACATCGAGAATATGTCCCAGGAGATGATGTTCGTTTCTTGGATTGGAAGGTCTACGGCAAGTCTGATCGTTTCTATATCAAGGAATATGAAGAGGAAACGAATCTCAAGGCCTACATTGTCGTAGACACATCCAAGTCCATGGCGTTCGCCTCAGATGGCATGAGCAAGTTGGAATATGCCAAGTGCGTGGCTGCCTCACTCACCCACCTCATTGGGCAACAGCAAGATGCCGCTGCATTGGTACTCTGGGACAATGAGCTCAAGAAGTTCTTGCCGCCAAAGAACAACCCCGTGCATCTTCGAGATATCTATCGTTCATTGGACGAGATCGAACCCGCAGGAACAACAGACGTTGTGCGATTGTTTCATGATGTGGCTGAACGTGTCCGCCAGCGATCCATGATTATTTTCATCTCCGACCTCTTCGACGACGACCAGAGAGGCCTCATGAAGGGGCTCATGCATCTACGTCATAAGGGCCATGACGTCGTTGTCTTCCAGACACTCGATCACGCTGAAATCACATTTCCCTTTGATGGCATGACAAGATTTGAAGGTTTGGAAGTGGAATCTCATCTCTTGGCTGACCCCCGAGCACTACGAGAAGCTTATCTTGAAGAATTCCAAAGTTTCACCACAGAGATTGAATCCGGTTGCGCAGCGAGCGGAATGGACTATGTGCTATTGGATACAAGTAAACCCCTTGACGTAGCCTTGGCCGGATATTTAGCGGCCCGTTCAGGCTCTCGTAGAAACTGAGGAATAGTTGATGCAAGGTTTATTTGGTGCACCTTCAATGCTCTGGTGGGGAGCGGCCGCTTCGATCCCAGTGGCGATTCATCTTTTGTCCAGGCGCAAATTTCGCAAAGTGCCATGGGCCGCTATGCACTTTCTCGAACGTGCATTCAAACGGACTCGCAAGAGACTTCAACTGGAGAATATTCTGTTGATGCTCCTGCGGATAGCGATTTTGCTTCTCTTCGCCTGTGCCTTGGCTGATCCACGCACCAGTGCCGCTGCAGGATTAGGAGGAGACAGTTCCCGCACTGTTTTCCTGGTCATCGACAACTCCTTCAGTATGGATTACCGCGATGAATCCAATGAAGCACCTTTTGATCGAGCCCAGGAGGCAAGCCACCGATTGATGGCAAGCTTAGACCAACAACGTGATGCCGCAGCATTGTTGAGCTTAGGGGGCAAAGCGAGAATCCATGTCCCTCTCACGCGAGAGCTCCAAACCGTCACCGATTCATTGGATCAAATCCAACTGACCCATGGGGCCACAGATACGATTGGTGGACTTGGGATCTTGACTGGCCTTCTGCAAGAACCTGAGCTGGACAAGAATTTCCCTGGCCGGCGAACAATCTACATTTTCACAGATATGCAAAGAAGTGCCTTGGTAGGGACTTCGGAAAACAACTCAGAAGGCAACCTTTCCCTCGACCTTCCAGACCCTCGGGTTGAAGACATGTTGCGACAAATCACCGATGCCAAAACAGATGTCTACTTCGTTGACGTCGGCGATGAGAAGAACGAAAGGGTTTCCAATGTCGCGGTTACCGGTTTAAGTCATGTGGGCAAGAGCTTGGTCAAGGGACGTCCCACGGACTTCGAATGTACCATCAAGAATTTCGGCGACGAATCCGTCAGCGGCGAAATCCAGTTCTTCGTCGATTCTGAACAAGCTTTCGTCCAACGAGAAGTTGTCACTGAGCTCAAGGGCAGAGCAACAGGCACCCAGGATTCATCCGAACGTACGTTAAGATTTCGCGCGGAGTTCAAAGATGCCGGGTGGCATTATGTAGCGATTCGCTACGTTGACGATGCTCTGGGAGTCGACAACACCAGAAGGTTCGCATTCGAAGTGCGTGATCGAATTCGGGTCTTAGCGGTAGACGGGAATGGGGCCAGAAAACCAGAGGATTCCGCTGTGTTCTTCTTGGCCAGGGCCCTAGACCCTTGGGTAGGCCGACGAAGTGAAGGAGCATCTTCCTTTGATGTGAAGGAAGTATCCCTTTTGGAATTCAGAGCGGAAAACCTGGAAGGCTACGACTTAGTCGTTCTATCCAACGTCTCCCAACTTTCTCCCAGTCGCGTTGAGGCTTTGGAATCTTTCGTTTCTTTGGGTGGATCACTTTTGTTTTTCGCCGGTCGGTCATTTGAGGTTCCGGGGAGACTGGGTCCATCGGGATCCGCAAACGCACTGTTTTTTAAGTCAGGAAAGGGGCTCTTGCCCTTTCGCATGTTGAAAGCAAAGGGGTCTGACGACCTCACTGCAGATCCATTCAATCTTCAATTTGAGACCTTTGACCATCCAGCCATGGCCTACTTTGAAGATCCGCGCATCCGTCCAGGAGTCACAAAAGTCCCGACCTACAAGTTCGTCACCACAGAAATCACGAAGAAGGAAGGAAGTCGTATTCTCGCATCCTTCCGATCTGCCAACCAAAAAAACCGGGATTCGGTGAGTTGGCCCGCCATTGTTGATCATGCTTTCGGAGAAGGACGTGTGATTTTCTTCAGTTCGTCTTCGGATCGGAGTTGGAATCTCTACGGCGCCACACCCGCTTTTGTGCCGTTGATGAAGGAAATCTGCTACGCGTTGACCAGATCTCAAGGACGCGACAACATCAAAGTAGGCGAACGCATCCTGATTCGCTTTTCAGGCAATGTCGAGAATGTGCAAGTATCCATTGGCGATGATACGCCGATCAACCGAAAAACCGTGGGAGAAAAAGGCTCTGATTCCGTCAGCGTCACGCTCAATCGCATCAACCGATCCTGCTTGGTTCGAATCAAACCCCTAGGCGGGAGTGCAGGAGCCTCAGGGACGACCCGCTTGGTTGCGGTCAATGTCGACCCAAGTGAATCCGACTTGACTCGGGGCGGTCGAGGTTGGATTACCGCTCACTTGGGAACAGAGTTGATCAAGACCATCAAAGCCGGACAGGAATTGAATATGGAAGCTTCAGGAAAGTCCGAGTCCCGGATCTGGCGGGCTTTCCTCTACTGTGTCCTGGCATTTCTTCTTCTCGAAACATTATTTGCCCGTCAATTCGGACGCGAGTCCCGAACGGAAACCCAGGCCGCTTAGGAGCAGCAGGAAAATACATGAGCATGTCATTTCTGCAAATGTCGAACAATCTAATTGATGAAGGCATCCACTTCAAAAGCCTACCACCGAACTACGTGGCTTGGTTCTTGATTCCATTGGCGGTCATCATTTACACCTGGTGGTTCTACAAAAGGGAAAAACAAGGCAGCAAGAAACTCAGGATATTTCTTGCCGCACTACGAGTCCTATCAATCTTTTTCGTTATCGCACTGCTTTTCGATCCTCATCGTCAATTTCGCCGCATTGAAGAGATTCGCTCAATGGTGACGATCTTGGTGGACGAGTCGGCCAGTATGGCTAAGAAAGACAACTACGAACAAGATCCTGAAGGTGGTCAAAAATTGGCGACTCAGGCCAATCTGTCTTCATCCTCTTCCCTTCGAGACTCAAGCCGCTTGGATCTTGCCAAGAAGATCCTAGGTCCTGATGGCCTCGACATCATTGCTAAAATCAAAGAAAAGCACGAAGTCAAACTGCGGGGATTCTCTACACCTCGTCCTCACCCCTTGCAAGAGCTATCTGAAGCGACCGAAGAAGGGGCAGTCACGGCTATGGGAGACGCCTTGGCTGAGACTTTGGCAGATCCTGACATTCAAATTAAACCGAACACCAGCGTCATCCTCATCAGTGACGGACGAAGCAATACGGGCACGAATGTTGTTGATCTTGCGACCCATGCTGGGCGCAACGACAAGATCCCAATTCATACAATAACGGTAGGCGACACAAACTCAGCTCGTGACTTAGAATTACGCTTCATCCGGGCGGACGAGGTGGTACTCAAGGGTAATACTCTGAATATGGAGCTCACAGTCCGCAATCGTGGATTCGGTACCCAATGGGTCACAGTGACCATCATCGACCAGAAGTCCATCCAATGGGCTCCCCCACAGCAGAAGAAAATCGAAGACTTGGAAACAGATCAGGTTATTTCACTCAACATTCGGGTCGATCGTCCGAAGGGCACATACACTTTGGATGTTCGTATCGCTGGGCCCACGGCAGAAGAGAACAAGAGGAACAACGTCAAGAAGCACACAGTCACGGTGAAGGATGATCTCCTGCGTGTCCTTTATGTTGATACCCTTCCTCGTTGGGAGTATCGAAGGCTCAAAAACTTCCTTGTCCGGGGCGATGAGGCATTTCGCGCCAACTGCTTGCTCCTATCGGCCGAAACTGATTTTGTACAAGAATTCACCCCGGCTCCCGGGATGAAGTCGATCCGTGAGTTCCCCAAGGAATTTGCCGCCTTAGACGAGTACGACGTCCTAATCTTTGGGGACGTAGACCCAAGCCGTCTGGCGTCCACACCCGTGGCCGTCAAGGCCATTCTGGAGAACATCCGCAAATTCGTCGACAACGGAGGCGGATTAGCCGTCATTTGTGGCGAAGGATGGACACCACGAGCCTACGCCGATTCCCCACTGGACCAATTGCTGCCCGTCGACATAACAGTCGACAGCGATGGAGGTGGTCCGATGAGAAACTACGTTGACGAGTGGAAGCCGAAACTCTCCGCTATCGGCCGCACCCACCCCATCATGCAACTGCGATCGGACCCAGAGGAGAATCGTGCTCTCTGGGAGGATCGCAACGAGGGGCTCATGGAACTGCGTTGGTGGTACCCCATCAGAAAAGCGTCTCCGGCGGCACAAGTCCTGGCTTATCACCCCAACGAAAGAAATCGGTTTGGCAATTTCCCTCTCTACGTGACTGGCTCCTATGGCGATGGCCCGGTGTTCTTTTCGGCAGTGGACGAAACTTGGCGATGGTTTTACATGAAGGGCGCCTTCGATTTCAATCGTTTCTGGGGCAACACTATCCGGTTTCTCTCCCGAGCACACCTCTATCGTGGAAGTAAACGTTACAAATTGATCTCCGATGCTTCTGAATATCACCAAGGAGAAACTGTTCACCTCACGGCATTCGCTAAGGATAAGAACTTCGAAAAACAAAGGACGAAAACTCAGCGAGTCATGATCGTTCCACCAGAAGGAAAAGCCAAAGTAGTGGAATTCCCTCTCAAATCAGATGGAGAATACTTCTGGTCCTTTAAGCCAACAAAAGACGGTCACTATCAAGCATGGATCGTTGGTGATGAAGGTCTTACTGGAAGTCGATACGCCCTCATATCCTTCGACGTACGCTACGTTGATCCGGAGCGCCAAGACTCTGCCGTTGACGTCGAAACCATGAAAGAAGTTGCCAGGGCAAGCGGCGGCGCACACTTCATTCTTGCTGATGCGTCGGAGGTGCTGAATCGCCTCAAGTCAGACACAACGAGACGAAGTTCTATTACCACTGTTCCTTTGAGAGAAAAGCCTTGGTTACCACTGATCCTCATTCTCCTGATGACAACGGAATGGCTGATTCGTAAGCGGACAAATATGGCATGAAGAAATCTCCTATTTTACTGCTCGTTGCGATCTCTTGGGTCTGTTTCCTGGTGGAAGTGTCCCAAGGCCAGATCTTCCGTGGCCGCCCCAGAACAGAGTACTTTCGCAGCAAGGTACAAATCGCCGGGAGCCGCCTTGCAGTTCAAGATCTTGACAAAGCCAAGAAAGATATCGCCAACAAGGAATATGCCACCGCCGTCAGGCTTATTCAGAAAACGATCGACAAGTTTGGTGATCGGGCCATTAAGATAGAGGAAGGTCGCTATGTCGGAATTCACGACTTCTGCAATCGCCTCCTGGAGAGCCTGCCACCAGAAGGAAAAAGAACTTACCTACAGATCTACGATAGTTACGCGAAGATTCTTTACCACCACGGAATCAAGGAGCAGGACACAGAAAAACTTCGGGAAACCTACTTCCGCTACCGCAATACGTCTTACGGCAAGCCTGCTCTTGCTGCGGCGATCTCCATTGAGTTCGAAAACGGAAACTTAGAAACAACAAGAGAACTGGCTCTCTTATTTCGTTCGCTCTATGGCGACGCGCCATCGAACTTGGGCCCCATATCAGCTTTGGTGATGGCCACGGCATTTTTGAATCAAAGAGAAAACTTGTCGAGCCTCAAGAAGGAGCTATCACCAGCCCTGCTCAAGAAAGGACTCATTTTCGGAGCCAAGTCCGTCACCCTGGCCACTCTGATCGAAGAAGAACTAAGGCGAATCAACCGGATTTCGGCTGTGAACAGGCTCAAGGCACCTCGAGCACAGTTTTTCAAAACTGAGCAATGGCTTCACGAACTGCCAATGCTCCCTCGCAGCCGCTCGACTCCCGCACGCTGCGATGACTTCGGAGAATTCCCATCACCCAGTCAATTTCCATGGAATCCTGTCAATCCCATTGTCGACGAAAGCTCAGTCTACCTGAGTA
>WFTN01000337.1 GCA_015485455.1 Planctomycetota bacterium
ACGAATAGGGGCTCTAACTTCTTGAGGTGATCATCCGAGCCTTCAAAGTACACGGCCCACTTGGCATCTCGTCCTTCGAAGATCCAGGCGATCCCGGTTCGCTTGGAAGTGAGCTTTTCGAATTTCCACTTTTCGCAAATAACCTTGATGCCATTCACTTTGCGTTCGCTTCGATCGCTCAGGAAGTTTCCTCCCCTGGCATTGGCGGCCATGTATTCGCCAAAATTGCGGTAGGGGTTCTTGACCCGAAAAATGATGGTTGAACCCTTCTTGGTTACTTTTGCCCCTCTTTCTTTGGTGATGGCATCGGGGAACAATATGACCTTCATGTCTGGGCGATGGGTATAACCTTCTTTCTTGTCCCGATAGTCCTTGTCGGAGAGGTATTTGGCAATCACCCACTTCTCGCTGCTGGCTATGGGAATTGATGTCCAATTCGATGGTGCCTTGATCTGAAAGCCGTATTTTTCGCTGCGGTGCAGGTTGCCTTGAGCGCAGGCTGCACATGCTATGACGGCATAGATAGCAAGGGCACTGAGTGTTCGGTGGATCATTTGACTCTCCTTGGGTCTGCTTTTCCAGTGACTGAATAAAATTTGGTTGAGAACGCCATGAGAAAAGCTCCTCCTTTTTAGGCCGGGGCAGATCTGCTGTCAACGACTTTATCTGCATAGTTGGCAACCATTCGTCCCATCTTTCTCAATCAATTCGCCTCCATGTCAGGATATTTTGCCGCGATTCGCTTCTTCAGTGTGGGGGATTGTTGTGGCTACTGCGTTGGGGCGTTGACCTCCCGAATCATAGCACCATGGTTGTCGCTGAGGATCAATACGGAGAAACGTTTGAGCCCATGACCGTTCGGCCCAGAAAGGGAGGCATAGTCAAACCGTCCTCGAAGGTCCGTGTAGCCATCTTTATGGAAGCGCACCTGACCTGAGCTGTCCTTGGCGAATACTTTGACATAGACTCGGCTGAGGGGTCTTCCTGGCTTGTTGTCTCGTACTTGAAGTCGTCCCCAGCGTTCGTTCATTTCTACTGCAAGAGAGTTTGAGAAGCATGTTTGGCGTTTGACCAATCCAGCCCCGCGCACTTCGATCATGAGGTTGGCATTGTGATATTTTTTTGGCAAGGGTTGGGACGTGGAATTCACTCCTTTCTCTAAGTGAATGACTTGTTTCATATTGGGCCGTACAAAGGCAAATGAACCCGACTCATTGCGTACGAAAGGATTGACGGAGAAGAGGAACTCGATATCCATTTCGTAGTAGGAGATTTGGCACTCTGCCATGTTTGTATGGCGGATGGTCAAGTTCTGGCCTTCGATCGTGAGGTCCAAAGTTGGACTTTGATCAACAGGGGTGGCCGTTTCAGATTGAGCGTTTCGATTTGCCAATGCTCGGTCTGGGTTGTTGATTTCCTCCAATTGATGGGCAAGATCTTCGAATTTCTTTCGCCATCGGGGAATGGGATGGTTCAAGTGGCGAGCGGCGATTTTCGCCGCGATTTCGGTTCCAGGAGTATAGAGGTCAAGATAGGCCCGCAGGTAGTCGTATTGGATTTGGGCATGGATGTTTCTTGGGTCGACTTTCGCTGCTGCTTGGAGTGCCTCTTCGATGCGGTCTTGGAGAAGAAGGTAGTAGGTGACTTCCAACCAGTTGTCGTCTGTTAACTTGGGCTGGAATGCCAAGGTCTTCGTGAACGATGCGAATTGGTTGGCTAGGGCCTTGTTCTGGATACGTCTCGTTTTGCCGAAGCGATGGCTTCTACCATTGACAAGAGGCGCAAATTCTAAGTGCTGATAGAGTTTCATTTCTGTGGGGTCGCATGAAAGCAGAGGAGAGTGCAGATAGCTCCCACAATTAGATTTGAAAGACTCTTGGTGGCTCAAATACTCCCGAGTCGCCAGCTCGTCTTGATGCAAGATGCCATAAGACCAGAGGGTCGAGTTGAAGACAAATCGGCTGCGCAGGTAAGAAATGAGGGTCGACCAGAAGGTCCGATCACGCAGGCGCCAGGCAATCTTGAGGAGATCTGTTTTCTGCACGTTTCCTTCCTTGAGGAAACGCAATACATCCTCAGTTGTTCCATTTTGGGAAACGTAATCCCAGGATGTTTTGTCGGACACGCTGAGCGTTGAGACGACTTTGAGTGTCTTGGCCGACTCAGAGGTGATCAGTTTGTTGCCAGAGGCCACTTGAACAGGATATAGCGAGAACGTGCCAACTTGCGGGAAGTAGAAGTAGTAAGTGAAAGTCCGCGTGCGGTAGCCATCGAGAAAGAACTCTTCACCGGTGGTCACGAGGGTGTTCTTAAGGGGGATGGACCCAGACGGAATCTGGACTAAGACAGACAGTTTCTGTCGTACTTGAGTTGGATTGGAGATGACAAGGCGGCAGCCGTATGCTTCACCAGGGAGGAACTCGCCGGTGATGGCCTTTTGCCGCGTTTGCCCATCGACCTCCATGGTTGGGTCGCTGACCTTGAAGAAGGATTGGTTGGCCAAGATAGGTTCATGGCCCAAAGAAGGTTCCAAATCATCGATCTCTCTCTTGACCAGGATCAAGGGCGCTTCAGCCCTCATCTGGGCCTCTGCTGGGGTCTGAACGACTTTATGTTTGCTGGGGACAAATGGGAGGTCCAGGACGCTGAGAGCCAATATCATTTCTGCGACGCTATCCGTGGTTTCGAAGAAATTGACCGAAACGAAGGGTTCGCTTGGGTCGTGGGCAGCAAAGTCGCTCCAGAATCGATTGATACCGATCATGTTTGCTGTGGTGTTGTGAATTGTTCGGTGCCAATAGTTGTGTTCGACATAGCGGCGCGTCGGTGAGACTTGTCGATAGAAGGCAGCTTTGTCGTGTCGAAGTTTTTGCGATTTCTTGAAGCGATACTGCTGTTTTCGCTCATCTCGAATCTTGTGATCGTCTAACATCACGTCTTCATCATTTTCTTCAGGCTCTTCGACTTCGGAGGAGAAGTCGAGAGTTTCTGCTTTGTTCTTCTTGGCGTCTCGACGCCTCGCTTTTCGAGACGGGGCCTTTGCTTCCCCTTCGAAGGCGAAGCCCACCTTAGGCAGTTCCTTAGCCAAGGAGTTGGTCTCCAAAAGGGCCGATTCAAATTGGGGGAATCTGCTCTCGTTTGGCCCATTTCGCGTGAGGAGGTCGCGGGCGTATCGAGAGGAGGCAGAGCTGCCTTCTTGGGTACGCTGCAACAACAGTATGCGCTCGAAGAAGTTGAGACGATCGAATTTGTCTGAGGAGAGATAAGGGATCATGTCACCTTTAAGGAGCCAGTCATCCATGAACGTCTTGACAGCCTTGTTGCTCAGGTACGGGCTGACGATCTCTTGAAAGAACTTCGGGTCTTTTCGCGACAAGAAGAAGTTGAGCTCATGGCAGGCGTGTTCAGAATAAAGTTTCTGCTTCTCAGTTTCCTTGAGGTCTGGCCAACCCGTCAAGAAAGCAAAGTTGCTGAGTTCTTGATTCCCGCTCAATGACCGCATGGAATTGTAAATGTCTCCTATTGTCTGGAATTGTTGAACTCGGTTTTCGCTGGACTTCCTGATTCTGACGGTCTCACCTTTGTGAATAACGGCAATTGACTTTTGCAGTGCCACGTGTCTCTTCTTCTCGAAGGATTTCGCCAGTCGGTGGTCGAGGCGTGTTTGATCTTGAGTTTCGCGAATCACTTGGCGGTAGATGGTTTCACTGCCATGGGTGCCCAAGATGTGAATGATATGGCCGTCTCCCAGATCTTCGAGGTTGACCAAGACCTTTCCAGATGCATCAGGACGAAGATTGGTCGTGATCAAGGGGGGAGCAGGCATGAAACGGTAGTTGGGGAACAGACCTGGGTTGTTCTCATAGATCTCGATTCCGCCTGGCCTCCGTCTTCCACGACCTCTTCGGGCAGGCTTTCTGCCTCCATATTGACCACCGGAGCCACCTCCTAAACCGATGGAGTCGTTGGCACTGTCTATGGACCAAGGATTGAGCAGAAGTTCTGGGCGCTTCAACATGTTGCCAGGATATTTGGTGGCGAAGCGTCGGTCCAAGAT
>WFTN01000338.1 GCA_015485455.1 Planctomycetota bacterium
GCTCAAGCAGACAAGCCCTGTGTGGGATATACCCATTTTCAACCGGCTCAATTTACCACCGTCGGAAAGCGCGCTTCTTTGTGGCTGCAAGATTTGGTGTTGGATCACTGCGAATTGGAGCAGGCTCGAGAGGCCATTCGTTTTCGGGGTGTGAAAGGGACAACCGGCACCCAGGATAGTTTCATGAAACTATTCGATGGTGATGAAACCAAGGTGGAAGAGCTAGACCGCTTGGTCACCAAGAAGATGGATTTTGACCGTCGATTCATTGTTACCGGCCAGACCTACACTCGGAAAATGGATAGCCGCGTGGTGAGTTCTCTTTCGGCGGTGGCTCAATCCCTGCATAAGTTCAGCAATGATATTCGTCTCCTTTGCCATCTGCGAGAAATTGAAGAGCCTTTCGAAAAGAAGCAGATCGGATCTTCGGCCATGGCCTACAAGCGTAACCCCATGCGCTGCGAGCGCATTGGCTCATTGTCGCGCTTTTTGATTTCGATGAACGAAAACACCGCTTACACCGAGTCAGCCCAATGGTTAGAGCGAACCTTGGACGATTCCGCTAATCGACGGTTGAGCCTTCCGCTGGCCTTTATGGCTGCGGATGCCATCCTGATCATTGCCGCCAATGTCACAGATGGTCTTGTGGTTCGAGACGCCGTGATTGCTCGCCATCTCAAGGAACACGTGCCGTTCATCGCCAGTGAAGAGTTGATGATGCGTGCCGCCGCCAAGGGTGGGGATCGGCAGGAGTTACACGAGGTGATTAGAACCCATGCCATGGC
The DNA here is from genome assembly GCA_015485455.1 of Planctomycetota bacterium. Taxonomy (GTDB): domain Bacteria; phylum Planctomycetota; family DRQF01; genus S139-23. Next base: position 786 of record WFTN01000338.1, read on the forward strand.
TGCTGCTGACAAAATGAAGAATGAAGGCGGTGCCAATGATTTCCTTGAGCGGCTCATGGGGGATGATGCTTTTGATCTTGAGCGTGAAGAGGCGGAATCTCTGTTGGAGGCTTCTCGTTTCATCGGGCGGGCGCCGGCACAAGTGGCCCAATTCATTGCCGAAGAAGTTGATCCCATCCTGGATGCTCATCACGATGAAGGAGTAGAAGCGGAAGAACTGCGGGTCTGAAGGAGATGGGGGCGAGTTCTTGGGGTGGGCCTTCCTCGCCGGTGATTCCCCCCAAAATGTTCCTTTGATGCCATGTTTTTTTGTTTTTTTCGACATATCCTGTCCTATCTTTTGGCTCAATAGGGGGTTAAGGTCTCCTGGTCCCAGTAGTGTGAGCTTCAGATTGAAGCGAAATTGGGTGAGGTGTCTCCCCAAAAATCCAGCATGTTGAACCTCGATCCAGCTTCTTGCAGAGTGGGTGAGTCAGGGGTGTTTCTTTTGTGGGGCGCCAGGAGCCAAGACATTTGACCGAACCTCAAAAAAAGAGCTTAGGAGCCGATCCAAAGGCCCTGGTGGAAGTCTTAGACGGACATGACAATGTGATTGTGTTCTGTCATATGAATCCAGATCCAGATAGCATTGCTTCTGGCTTGGCCATGAAGCAACTCTTGGAGAGTCGTTTCGGAAAAGTTGTGCAGCTCTGCTATCGAGGCATCATTGGTCGGGCCCAGAATCGCGAAATGCGTAGACGCCTAGCACCGGAACTCCAGCATTTTCTCGATGTCGAAGACCAAGACTTCACGGCGGCAATCTTGGTGGATGCTCAGCCCCAATTCGGATTCAATCCTGAGGACTTGGAAGAGCAAGATGTCCCAGTCGTAGCTTGTGTCGATCATCATCCTTTTGTGGAATCCACTGAGGACTTGCCTTTCTTTGATGTCAGGCCCGGAATTGGTGCCACTTCGACCATCATGACTGACTATCTAAAATTATTCTCGGTGGTTCCTAGCAGCACAGTGGCGACAGCACTCTTCTACGGCATTAAGACCGATACTCTCGGTTTGACCCGTAGGACATCCGACGCTGACCGGGCTGCCTATGAATATTTGCTGCCCTTTGTCGATCACGAAAAGCTCATGGCGATCGAAGCGCCGCCATTGACAGGAACCTATTTTCGCGACCTAAAGAATGCCATCGACAAGGCACGGGTCTACGGCAACCTTGTTGTCACGCACATTGGCGAGCTTCCTTACCCCGACATGGTCGCCGAGATTGCTGACTTGCTCCTGAAGGTCGAGGATGCCAGTTGGTCTGTGTGTATGGGCTGGTTCGAAAGTCTTGTCTATGTCTCCGTCCGCACGAATGAGCCCAAAGGTGATGCCGGCGTGTTTATCCGCAAAGTTGTCAATGAATTGGGGCAGGCTGGGGGACACAACACCATGGCAGCGGCTCGGGTGAAAATGTCGGATGCTGGCAAAGAAGATTTTGAGCAACTACGTCTTGAGCTGACAACTCGCATGCTCGAACGTTTGAATCTTAAGGAAGATGAAGGCAAAGACCTCGTGTCTTAGACTAAATCATGACGTCTTTTCTGGTAATTGGACTTAATGCCCTGGGACGCAGTCTGGGGCGCGAACTTTATCAACGTAGTCACAAGGTGACTTTGATTGACATTTCCGAGGAACGTGTCAACCGCATGTGCCATGAGATCCCTCATGTGATGCAAGTGGATTCAACGGAAAGGGCCGCACTGGAAGGACTTGGGATTGATAAGTTCGATCACATCATTGTGTGCATGGGCCATCGATTCGAAGTAGCAGAAAGAACCACTTTGGCTCTTAAAGACTTAGGTGCCAAGTCGATTACGAATGTGGCAACCACGGAAGTGCGGGCCAGCATCTTGACAAAGATCGGTGCCAATCGTGTGGTGACTCCCGGTTTGGAGTTGGCAAAGAATCTGGCAGTGGTTTTGGGGGATTCTCGAATTCAGAGTTTTACCTATACGGGGCCCAAGGTCGGTGTGGCAGAAATCATGTTGCCCGAACCTCTGACGTTGCCAGAAACATGGCGTGCCCTTCTGGGTGAGTGCAATGTCGTGATTGGAGTGAAGCGAAAGGACCAAGGGCGGGAGGCTCTCACATCTGAAGTCACAAACTTGGCAGGAGTTGTTCTCGAAGTCGGCGATCGATTGCTCGTTTTTGGCGACCCAGATGTCATGACGGCGAAGCTCGATAAGGTCCTCTAAATGAAACCTTTGGCCGGAATCACAGTTCTTGATCTTTCCCGCGTCTTGGCAGGGCCCTTTTGCACCATGCGTCTAGCCGATCTTGGGGCTCGCGTCATCAAGGTCGAGTCCTCTCATGGCGATGCAACCAGAGGGTTTGGCCCCCCCTTTGCCGACTCTGAATCTCCCTACTTTATGTCCTTCAACAGGGGTAAGGAGTCCATTGTTCTTGATCTGAAGTCCCGAGAGGGCAAAGAGTTCGTTTCGCGGGTTTTGCAGGAGGCCGATGTTCTGGTGCAGAATTTTCGCCCGGGAGTGATGGAACGTTTGGGTTTCGGTGATGATATCTTGAAAACATCGTTTCCTCGTTTGATTCAAGTTTCTATTACGGGCTATGGGCCGGAAAGTTCACGCTATCATGAGCCAGCCTTTGACTTGGCGATTCAAGGGGAGTCGGGTTTGATTGCCATGAGTGGCAGGAAAGATGGTGAGTCGTGTCGTGTTCCCATTAGCATTGCCGACCTATCCGCAGGGTTGACAGCCAGTGAAGCGGTCTTGGCTGCTCTTTTCCACAGAGAAAAGTCCGGAGAGGGCGCTCGCATTGATATAGCCTTGCTCGATTCCTTGGTGGCTTTGTTTGGCTATCAAGTCCAAAGTTCGATCTTGACGGGTGAAGCGCCCAAGAAGATGGGGCACCGGCATCCCAATCTTGTGCCTTACCAAGGATTTACCACGGCCGATGGTATGCTTGTTCTGGCTGTGGCCGCCGACAACCAATGGCAACGCTTGATTGCCACAGAGGGTATGCCTTCTGCGCTCAAGAAAAAATCATGGGAAACCAACCGGGGGCGGGTGGAAGGACGGGAAGAGATTGAGGGTTTACTCAAGGTCGCTTTCTCTCGGGAAACCATCGCCACTTGGCAAGAGAGACTTAAAGAATCGGATGTTCCCATGGGGCCTGTGCGTACCGTCATCGACATGTTGAAAGAGCTGAATGAAGAGGAAAGTACATTTCTCAAAGACTATCAGCACCAAACATTGGGAACACTCCAAATGCCATCGTCGCCCATCATTTGGAATCGGAGCGGAAGATACGCCACTGATTTAGCACCACCAACTTTGGGTCAGCACACAGCCCAACTTGTGAAAGAGTTCGCCGATGACGAAGAAATAGCCCAGCGTTGGGGCCACCACATAGCAGGACTGAAATCATGATTATCAAAGGTGCTACTCTGCTTACCATGAGGGATGGAGAATCTCCCTTTGTTGGTGATATGCGCATAGACCAAGGGCGCATTGTTGAGATGGGGTCAGCACTCTTACACAAAGGATCTGCGGAAGAGGAAGTGGATGCTCACGGGTGCCTTGTGCTGCCAGGATTTGTGCAAGCCCACATTCATTTGTGCCAAACTCTCTTTCGTAACATGGCAGACGACATGGAGCTCTTGGATTGGCTCCGTCAACGTATTTGGCCTTTTGAGGCTTGGCATCAAGAAGAGTCGATGCGTGCTTCGGCTAACCTTGGCCTTTTCGAATTGATCTCGGGGGGGGCAACGACCATTCTAGACATGGGAAGTGTTCATCACACCGATGTGCTCTTTGAAGCTGCCCTTGAATCTGGCATTCGCTACTTTGGTGGCAAGTGTCTGATGGATCTCGATGATGGATATGTTCCCAAAGGACTCTTAGAGTCGACTGAGGATGCTCTCAAGGAAACGGTCCGTCTTATCGCCCGTTGGCACAAAGCCGCCGAGGGCCGCCTGCGTTATGCTATTGCTCCTCGGTTTGCTGTGAGCTGCACAGATCAACTGTTAAGAGAAGTGGCTAAACTGTCTGCCACCCACCAAGTCTTGATTCACACCCATGCATCCGAAAACGAAGGCGAAATCAATGCGGTGAAAGACCGCTGCGGTTTGGACAACATTCGCTATCTCGAAGACGTGGGGATCTTGACCAAGAACACGGTCTTGGCCCATTGTGTTCACATGAAAGGTGGTGAGATTGAGTTGCTGGCGAATGCGAAGTCCCATGTCGCTCATTGTCCCAGTAGCAATCTCAAGTTGGCCAGTGGTATCGCGCCGATTCCAGATTTCTTGGCTGCAGGAGTCAATGTGGCTCTCGGAGCAGATGGGGCTCCTTGCAACAATCGTTTAGACATGTTTAGAGAAATGCACTTAGCTTCGTTGATTCAAAAGCCCATTCATGGGCCCCGTGCTCTGTCGGCCTATGAGGTCCTTGAAATGGCCACTATGGGAGGCGCTCGTGCTCTTGGGATGGCCGAGGATATCGGGTCTCTCGAACTTGGTAAGATGGGCGATGTCATCATCCTCGATCCCAATAGCCCGGAAGAGCTGTCGGGAGGAGATCCCTATGCCCAAGTTGCTTTTCATCTGAGTGGGGCCTCTGTTCGAGATGTATTTGTGGCTGGGAAAGCTCTGAAGCGAGACTTCGAAATGCTGACGATGGATAGGGGGGCTGTGATGGAAGATGCTGAGAGAAGCTGGGCACTTCTTCGCAAGTCATTCCCCGATGCAACAAGAAGGAGCGTCACATGATGCACCAACACCCTCCGGGTACTGGGTGGATTGAAGTTATTTGTGGTCCGATGTTCAGCGGTAAGACTGAAGAGTTGATTCGGCGGATTACCCGGGCTCAATACGCCAAGCAGCCCGTTCAAATCTTCAAACCCGCCGTTGATGTGCGTTATGATGACACCAAGGTGGTGTCTCACAATGGCCGGGAAATCGATTCAACCGTGATCAATTCTGGCGCGGAAATCTTCGATCATCTCAAAGAAGACACGCTCATTGTGGCGATTGACGAAGCTCAATTCCTTGATCTTGATACGGTGCGTGTTGCCAAAGATCTGGCCGCGGAGGGGCGAAGGGTCATCGTGGCTGGCCTTGATCAAGACTATCAAGGAAAGCCATTCGAAACGTTGATGCACTTCCTTGTGGAAGCCGAGTACATCACAAAGAATCTCTCGATTTGTCTTTCTTGTGCAGCTCCTGCCCATCGCAACCAAAGGCTCATCGAAGCGTCCGGCCGTCTTATATTAGGTGGCACCACCGAATATGAAGCACGCTGTCGCAATTGTTTTGAGCCCATCAAAGCAGAAGAGGGCCCCCTCTTCGAGGAAGCATGACACGGGCCTTGACTGTTGCGGGTTCTGACCCGACGGGGGCCGCAGGTCTTGAAGTCGACTTACGGGTATTCCAGTCTTTTGGATTGCACGGCAGTGCTGTGGCTACGGCTCTCACGGTACAGGATTCTGAGAAGGTTTACCAAGTCGGGGCTTTGCCAGCGGTTGATGTCCAAAGGCGGTTGGAGGTTCTCTTAGCTGACTTAGAACCCAAGGTTGTCAAATTCGGCATGCTGGCAACAAAAGAGCTTGTCCAAGTGGCCGTTGATTTGATGACTGGTCCACTTGCTCAGGTTCCCATGGTGCTCGATCCGGTTTTGGTTTCTTCTTCTGGAGCCCCTTTGTTGTCAGCCGATGCTTGGCCACTTTTTTTCGACGGGCTTTTTCCTTTGGCAACTGTGGCGACTCCAAATCACTCCGAAGCATCCCTTTTGCTCGGTGGCGACCAAGAGAATCTCTCAAAGGAGCAATTAGCTCAACGATTGTCAGCCTGTGGCCCTTGTGTTGTGGTGACTGGTGGCGATGACCATGAACCTTTGTCGACGGACGTCGTTTGTGCTGGTGGGGAGGCGAAGAGTCTTTCGAGTCCCCGCATTGGCGGAGCCTCTCCCCATGGAACAGGTTGCACTTTTAGTGCTGCCATCGCCGCTGGTTTGGCTCTGGGCTATAGTCCCCTGGATGCTATCGAAGGAAGCAAGGAATTCACTCAGGCTGCCATTGGGCGGGCTGAGGTTTTTGGCAAGAAGACCGGCAAACCTATTGCCCGATTTTGAGAAGAATGATGACAGAAGATAAGCCAGCACGTCCTGGATCCGCCCGGGCCAAATTAGAGCAGTTCGAACGCCAAAACAAAGGCAAAGAGGCCATGATGAAGAAACTTCTCATCATTTTGGGTCTTCTCATGGTTGCCCTTGTGATTCAATTCTTCATTGTCAAAAGCAGCGATTCGAACGACTACTTTCAGTTTCCCAAAAATGCCGCTTGGATGGCACGAGAGGGGAAGTGGGATGATCTGCGCAAGTTGTGTACGGACGACTTCAAAGTTGAAGGCCTCAGTGCTAACAGTGCCGACGACTTCGTGGGTTTGGTTTCAGGTTATGGGCAAAGTGGTGTGAATGCCTTTGCCACCGTGCCTCACCGTTGGGAAAAAATCGGCGAAGGTGCCAAGATTGAGTTCTGGGTCATTTGGGCTCGGGGCGACTTGAATAACCCCGCCACTGTTCCTCTTAGCAAGATGTGGCTTGTTGATGCTACTCTTGTGTCCTTCGACGATGCTTGGCATTTCAAGAGAGCTAAGATCAGACCTATACTTGTAGATTCCGAAAAGACCTCAGTCGACCTCTCCGACATCATTGACCGAAAGTAAGGGGCAAGAGAAGCGTGCAGCGAGCATTAGGCCGGAGGGTTTTTTCTTTGTTGGTGGTGGGCTGGAAGATGACTGGCCGGTAGACGACCCCGGTTAACTCAACATACGCCTTGGACACAAAAAAATGCCCAGTGATTTGCATCACTGGGCGTTTGTGAGGGTGTACTAAGTCCTCACAAGAACATCATCAGGGGGAGGGGGGAGTTTACTGAATGGAGAGGAGTTTCTCTAAGGACTCATCATATTTATCTGAACTTCACATCGCCCTGAGAGGATGGGATGGAAGAACTGTTCTTTTTCCCTCGATATTCTCTCACCTGCCACTTTCCCATTGGGGAGAACAATCGCTTGGTCTGTCAAGAAACTGTAGTGCTAGGTTTACAATTCCTGAATCCCCTCGCTCTCACCAAGATAGAGAAGGCGCTGCTCTGAATGGGCCACAGAGTCAGAGGCGTGAGCGAGTTCCCCTAGAAACCGAAGATAGCAACTGAAGCGACGGCAGCTGTGGCAATGAGAATCAAAGCGAGTAGAACGCCTCCTCCCACTGCGAGGCCGGTGTTGGCACCGTCGATGTCTCTGCGTTCGATGAACGCCAAGTCTTGGGTTGAAATGGCGAAGTCGCTGCCCTGAATTTCCCCCGATTCTGTCAAACCGGTCACTTCAAACTCGTAGCGGTCGCCGTCTTTCGAGGTGACCCTGATCTCGTCACCTTGCTCTAATACGGTTATAGCTTCTTGGATGTTGATGGGGGTCCAAGTACTACATCCCGCCAAGAGAATACAGAGGATCAAAACGATGAATGAATTGTTTTTTCTGGTCATTTCTCGTCTCCAAAATCCTAAGAGAATATCTCACAGCCTACCCATGTGAGGTCGGAATCCGCGATATTGCCGAGTATTTCCGCTGGCAACGATCACGATCTCATAACTGAGTCGGGGCAAGATGAAGGACAGGATGAAATTCGAGTCCTCAGTTTCGAGAGTATCAGACTATTTTGGGCACCGCAAAACGTATTGACAGAGCGTTCTGAGGGACAGTTGGTCCTCTCCTTGGTTGGAGTTTTGCCACAGCCATGGGGTTTCGTTGCTCTGAATATGGAGGGCATAGAGCGGGAGACGAATTGGCTCAGGAGAGTGGACGGGCAGGGGCTGCATGTTATCCTGAGGTTCCATGCATATCTCAAACTCAAGCAGTTCGACAATGAAGACTCACTTTGGGACCCTCACATCGGGTTTTGGTGTCGGGGTTTCTCTCACTTGGGTTTTGGTAGATGCCCTAAGCGCTCCAAGCTACTTTGCGGTTTTCGTGTTCTTTTGTGTAGGCACGATAGCAGGTGCATTCGCCCAAGGCCTGAGCTTCAGTTTTCTTGTCTTGGGAAGTTCGATGGGCCGCCGATCTCCGTGGCTGAAGGCACTTCTTCCGGCTCTGGCGCTCTCCGTTTTTCTCAAATCCTCCTATTGGAGCCTATTTGACGGTGACTGGGTGTCACAACAATCGTGGCAGCCTGGAGCTCGACTGGGAGTTCTCATCGGTTTCTTTTTGCTGGTGCTCAAGATTGGTCAATACCTCGTGATCAAGAGCCATAGCGAGAAGGGAGCCAAGTTGGTTCTGGGCCTTGTGTTCGCTGCTTTTTCAGCTTTTTGTTTCTATTCAGAGTCACACAAAATCTTGATGCGGAAGTATCCCGCAGCCCATGATATTTTGATGGTCTGGGGCATTCTGAGTGCTGGTGTGAGTGGAGCCTTGTGGCTGGGAAAACCTTGGTCTTTAGTGGGGAAAAACCACATTCTTTTGTCCGTTTTCATGATCATCCTGGTGTCCATGGGGATGGTCGATTTCACAACTCTACGATTAAGATCGACCCTACTGGGCAAAGGAGTCTTGACCCCAAGAGTGATGTCCTTTGCTTTGTCGGGTGCAGGGGGTGAAATAGATGTGGCTATCGATCCCGTGCTTTTGTCCCGCTTAGAATCAACCTACAAGATAAGCCCGGAACGTCTCGATGTCTTAGTACCATGGCGCAGGAATCAGGATGTTGTTCTCATTACTATCGATACTTTACGACACGATGCCTTGTCGATTTCTGGTGGTAGTGCCATGACTCCTTACTTGGATCAGTTTGCGAAGGATGGTTTTGTTTTTTCCCAAGCGTGGAGTCAGTTTCCGGCCACACGCTATGCGGTGAATTCCTTTCTTGCCGGTCAGTATCCAACGGCGGTGGATTTGGATGAGGGCGATCATGAAGGGAAAGTTCCCCGTCGACTACCTGAGAGTTTGCGGGCTGCCGGCTACACCACAAGGGCCTTCACTTCATTTCCCAAGTCTCTGTTTGCCTTGGAAGAATCTCACCTGACCAAGGGATTTATTGAATTCAACAATGATGTCGGAGAGTCCATTTCGAGATCAAAGCGAGTCGTGGAGCGGTCGATCGAGTTTCTGAAGACTTCAAAAGAAAATGACAAGCCACGATTTTTGTGGGTACATCTATTCGACCCCCATGGTCCCTATCACCAGCGAGGGGATGGGATTGCTCAGGCTTCTCTACGGGAGCGTTATGATCGGGAAGTTTCCCATGTGGATAGTTGCTTGGCAGATCTTTTCTCCTGGTTCGCAACGATGGAGCAGCCACCTCTGGTTATCGTGCATTCGG
>WFTN01000339.1 GCA_015485455.1 Planctomycetota bacterium
ACAAGCCGTTCAATAGCGGCATTCTTAGCTGTTTTCTTCTTTCTCGCTGGCGGCAGTCTGTTGGGGCAACCCAACAAACCCAAAGTCGAAGTCCTGAACTCAGCGCAGATTTACTACCCATCTGTCGTCAAGAAGAGTAGCAAGTACAAGAAACCGGCAATCCTCACGACGGCCACAGTTTTTGCTTCCATTCCGGAGTGGAAGAAAATCAAGAAGAAGAAGTTGAAGAAATCCGACGCCGAATACCACCTCCTCTTGGAGAAGGCTAACGAAAAGTTCAACAAGGCTCTTTCGAAGGTCCAAGGGGCTTCTTCTTATGACATCATGGCTGAGGTCGGGGCTATCAAGTGCACCAACTGCACCCCCACGGATGTGACCTCTGAGCTCATCGCCAACCTGCCTTCTTAAAACACACAAAGTTGGTGACCTGTGATTAAGGTCATAGGTCACCCACTTCACCCCACCTCTACCACCAAGTCTTCATGGGTCTCCACCGGGTGGGCCTCTTCGGCACCTCCACCCTCCCAGGGGAGTCATAGACGAGATTGCCTCAACCATCAGCAGCGGCGAGCCCAAGAGATCTGTGTCACAAACGAACTTTGACCATACTTATTCCCCAAAGAAAACTCGGCAAGTATCCCGGGTTCGTGATAACCTGCCGCCTGTGAATACCGGAATTACAAAATCGTTTTTGGGGATGCTTCTGCTTTTGACCTCCCTTTTGGGGTGCCAAGTGGCGGAAGACACAGGTTTCTCCGACATCTTCAGTCCCGGCGTTTCTCTGAGAGACTTAGATGGTCTCAAATTGGATGAAGACGAAGAGCATCCCACATGGGAATACCCGGATATTCCTTTGGGCGACGGCACCATTCAGAGAATGATCTGGATGGCCGCAGGCCAGGCAAAACCCATGTCGACCATTATTGCCGCAGTTCCTCAGCTCAAGGCGAAGAAAGTCAAAGTCGCCGTCATTAGCGGCTATCCGGCTCAAAACCGGATCGATGAAAACGGTAAATTCAGCGGGTTGGCTCAAGCCAAGATGGAAGCCTTATCCCTTACCGGGCTGCCAGAGGATGTTGACCTTGTCACAGATGTGATTGTTGGGGTCCAAAAGAGCATCCCACAAATCGAAATCAGCGTGCGAGTTGTTGAAGTCTTAGAAACCGACATCAGATCTTTCGGTTTGGACACAGCCTTCAGTTCGGTAGAAACAGACCCCTCGAAACCTACACGCACGTTTTTCAACAACGCCTCTACCACCTTGGGTCTCCCCGAGCTTCCTGGCCGCGGCGGGAGTTTCAATCCCAACAGTCTCTTAGTGCCATTGCTCCTCGACTTCGGAACAGTTTCAAACGGCATTCAAATCGACTTCTTGATACGAGCCTTGAAGCAATTCGCCAGAACTGATCTCCTCAGTGCCCCCCACCTTCGGGTCCTCGATGGCTATGCCGCTGAGATCACGGCTGGAGAAAAAATCCCCTTCTTGACTCCCAACTTCAACGCCAGCGGCTTCACTTCTGTCTCGACCCAATTCAAGAATGTGGGCATCAAACTCTTCATTCAACCCAAAGTGATTGGCCGGGATTTGGTTCGAGTCAACCTGACAACGGCGGTGGAAGCTGTCACAGGGGAATCAACCTTTGAGTCCAATGGAACCAGCATCACCAACCCCATTATCACGTCAAGGCAAGCCAGCACTTATATGGATGTCTACGATGGCGACACAGCCATCATTGGTGGTCTGCTAAGACGTTCTACCTTCAAGAATGAGAAGAAAGTGCCGATCTTGGGAGATATTCCAGTTCTATCCAACTTCTTCTCCAGTGAATCGAAGGAAACCTCTCAAAGTAATCTCATTTTCTTCATCACACCCAGGATCATTGACCCAAGCCGTGACCGCCGTCGTATTATTACGCCAGTGCCAATCCATCCCGGCGAGAGCGACAAGTAAATGGTGGAATATACCCTTTGGTGAGTCGTCCAAACAATCAGAGGTAGATCCTATGATGAGAACACATTTCGATCCGCAAGAAGGCTCAGCCTTAGTCTTGGCGCTCATCGCTTCGCTTTTGCTCATGATCGTGAGCTTCGAGGTAGCCCATACCACGCGCATCGAAGACTTCATTACTCAGAACTTAGAAGAAGACACCAAGCTCAATGTCGCCTGCCGGGCCGGGTTAGAAAGAGCTCTGGCTCGTTTGCGAGAAGACCGGCAAACAACTGAAACAGATAGCCAATACGACATTTGGTGGGCCATGTTCATCGATACCGAACTCATTTTGGACGACGTGGCCAAAGATGAGTTTATGCTGGAAGATGATTCCGAATACGACAATGAAGACCAGCAAGTGCGGCTCTACATCGAAACATTCGACGAGTGCGCCAAGTACAACATTTACAACCTCCTATCGGAAGATTCGAAAGAGCGGCGCATCAGAAGAGACCAATTTGCCAGCGTCATCGATTACTTCCGCAAAGACACAGAGCTGGATATGTCTTTCGCCGATGGTGAGGCCATTGCTGACCAAGTACTCGAATTTCTCAAGCGAGACGAAGATCACCCCTACAACAGCACTCTCAAACCACCCACCAAGCA
>WFTN01000340.1 GCA_015485455.1 Planctomycetota bacterium
CGCATTCTCTACGCCATGTACAAGGATTTGAAGCTAGTCCCCGAGAAAAAAGAACTGAAATGCGCCAAAGTCGTCGGTGAAGTTTTGGGTAACTATCATCCCCATGGCGATTCGGCGGTTTACGATGCCTTGGTGCGGATGTCCCAAGACTTCAGCTTGCGGACACCTCTCATCTACGGTCATGGCAACTTCGGCTCCATCGATGGCGATCGGGCAGCTGCCTACCGTTATACTGAAGCGAAACTAAAGCCCTACGCCGTCACGCTGATGTCTGAAATCGACGAGGACACTGTCGATTTCAGAGACACATTTGACAGCATGCGCCAAGAACCGGTGGTCTTGCCAGCCCAAAGCCCCGTTCTCTTGGTCAATGGCGCCACTGGCATCGCCGTGGGCATCGCCACCAACATCCCACCCCACAACTTGGGCGAGGTGGTGAGTGCGGCCATCTTGCTGATCAAGAAACCCAGCTCTTCCGTGGCTGACCTCTGCCGCAAGATCAAAGGCCCAGACTTCCCCACGGGCGGACAAATCCTCAACACCGCCAAAGAACTGCGCATGATCTACGAAACCGGAAAAGGTCCGGTGCGAGTTCAAGGCGAATACGAAATCGAAAAGGTCGGGCGGAAGAAGTCGATCATCATCACCTCCATCCCTTACATGGTGAAGAAACAAGACTTAGTCGGCAAAATCCGAGACTTAGCCCTCGACAAAAAAATCCCTCAGATCACAGACGTGCGCGATGAATCCACCGACATTATTCGGGTGGTATTGGAACTCAAAGCCGAAGCAAATCCCGCGAAGGTCATGGCGTTTATCTACAAGTCAACCGATCTCCGTCACAACTTCAATGTGAATCTAACTTGCTTGGTCCCAGTGCCAGGTTCTGAAGTTGCAGCCCCAGAGAAACTCGACCTCAAGGAGATCTTGCAGCACTTCTTAGATTTCCGTTTCGGGGTTATTCGCCGGCGTTTCGAGTTCGAATTGCGCAAACTGCTGGAGCGCATTCATATCTTGGATGGCTTCGCCAAGATCTTTAATGACCTGGACATGGCGATCAAGATCATTCGCGAGTCCAAAGGCAAGAAGGACGCGGGCGAAAAACTAATCGACTATTTTGGTATCGACCAAGTCCAAGCCAATGCCATTTTAGAACTCATGCTCTATCGCATCGCCTCTTTCGAGATCAAGAAGATCATGGAAGAGCGGCGGGAGAAGAAGAAACGAGTCAAGGAAATCCGCACAGTCCTCGACAGCGACAAGAAACTCTGGAGCGTCGTTCGCGAAGAGCTCGAAGTGGTCAAGAAGGAACATGCCGACAAGCGCCGATCCCAGATCCAAGTTCCCGCAGCAGAGGAAATGGTTGAGATCGACGCAGCAGACTTCATCATCGATGAAGACCAATACGTCATTCTTTCTGAAGGCGGTTGGATCAAGCGGGTTGGCAAGATCACCAGTATTGACAAACTGCCCGTGAAGCAGGGCGATTGTCTTGTGAGTATCGCCGCTGGCAGCACCAAGGCTCCCATTGTCTTCTTCTCAAACAAGGGCGTGGCCTACACCACCCTCATCCACGACATCCCAGCCACGCGAGGCTATGGCGATCCTATCCAGAAGCTTTTCAGGCTCAAAGACGGAGAACGCATCATCGCGATGCTCTCTTTAGATTCCCGTTCCGTCGGCGACTACGAACCCCACAAGAGTTCTGAATACTGCCCCCCTACACACGCCTTGGCCCTCACCTCCACAGGTTTCGGCTTGCGCTTTGGCATTTCTGGATTTCAAGAACCATCAACGAAGGTAGGGCGCAAATATGCCCGCGTCAGCGGTGACGCCGAAGTGGTCAGTCTCCATATCGTTGAAGGCTCTGAAACCCTTGTCTGCGTCTCCAAGCAGGCGCGGGTACTCCTCTGCCCTGTGGACGAGATCAACTTCTTGGAAGGGCCAGGGAAAGGGGTGTTTGTTCTCAAAGTTGAAACCGGGGACGAGCTTCTTGCCAGCGCCATCTCAACAAAGGACAGCGAAGGGCTCACGGCTATCACCAACAATGGTGCCACCCACAATATCAACCCCCGTCGATATCGAGTCACGAGTCGAGCTGGCAAAGGTTTCAAAGTTATCAAGCGTGGCGGGTTCACCGAAGTGAAGGGCACTGACGTCAAGATCCCCAAGCTCTAAGCATCCAGATTGAAACAGAGAATAATCCATGGCCAAGTCAACTTCGTATACCGCAAAAGACATTCAAGTCCTCGAAGGATTGGAGCCCGTCCGCAAACGCCCGGCCATGTACATTGGCGGCGTCGACACAAAAGCACTGCATCATTTGATGTCAGAGGTCTTGGATAACTCCATCGATGAAGTCATCAACGGCCATGCCACCAAAGTCGTGGTTTCCTTGGAGAAAGATGGCTGCGGCATGACCATCGTCGACAATGGTCGTGGCATCCCCGTTGATATCCACCCCAAGCACAAGAAATCTGCCCTCGAAATCATCATGTCTACCCTACATGCCGGCGGCAAATTCGACGGCGACAGCTACAAACACTCGGGGGGTCTTCATGGTGTTGGTATCTCAGTGGTGAATGCTCTTTCCAAGAACCTCATCGCCACGGTTCAAAGAGATGGCTACAAATACGAAATGACTTTCTCCCGCGGCAAGGCCACATCCAAACTCAAGAAGTCCAAGTCGAAGGGCAGCACGGGCACGCGCATTTATTTCCAGCCAGACCCAGAGATCTTCCCCCGCGTTCGTTTTGACCCTGCTGTCATCAAAGACGCCCTGGAGGCAAAAGCCTACCTGCACAAAGGGCTCAAGATTGCCTTTGACGATCAAACCACTGGCGAAAAGCACCGCTACTACAGCGAAGATGGCCTCACAGCCTACCTCAAGAAGATCATTGCCGAGCGAGGCAAGAATCAGACCTTTGATCAGATCTATACTTTTGAACACAAGTCTGATCCACGAGTTGAAGTAGCACTTCAATGGACCGACGAGACTCAGGAGTACATTCGTTCCTACGTAAACGGTGTCATCACACCTTCTGGTGGTAGCCATGAAAACGGTGTCAAAACCGCAGTCACAAGAGCTCTTCGCAACTACATCAGCACCCACAAATTAACGCCAAAAGGCGTCACCATTAACACCGAAGACATCCGCGAAGGATTCACGGCTCTTGTCTCTCTCTACCATCATGAACCCCAATTTCAGGGACAGACGAAAGATCGTCTCAACAACCCAGAAGTATCTGGGCAGGTTTCTGGGGTCATTGGCCCTCACTTTGAAAGCTATCTCAACGCCAATCGAACCTTTGGTGATGCCATCGTCTATCGCATCATCTTGGCAGCCAAAGCACGGGCTGCATCCCGAGCCGCTGCTGGTGAAATTCGCAAGAAGGCCAAACCTGGTAGTCGCCTCAAGCTACCAGCTAAGCTTGCAGACTGCTCCGAGCGCAAGCCCGAGAAATGCGAAGTGTTCATCGTTGAGGGCGATTCTGCTGGTGGCTCCGCCAAGCAAGGTCGCGACCGCAAAACTCAAGCGATCTTGCCTCTCAAAGGAA
>WFTN01000341.1 GCA_015485455.1 Planctomycetota bacterium
CAGAATGTCAGCCACCGCACAATTCTGCATGGAGTGCGGCGTCAATATCGACCCTCAATCGATTGTCGCCGTGCCAGACGGGAAAACCTGTCCTCGTTGTGATTCAGCATTGCGAACCCGTCATTGCAAGAACACAAGTTTTATCGAATGCAGCCATTGCCGGGGCATTTGGCTTAGTCCCAATAGTTTTTCGAAAATGGTGAAGAATGCTGAGGAGAGCAAAATTGCCTTACAAGACTTTTCGGCCCAGCAAGAAAACTCCCCTTTTGCATCAGAAACGCCGGAGTTCAAGTATCTGAGCTGTCTAGTTTGTGACGACAAAATGGTCCCTCGCTCTCTAGGAGCGAAGAGTCGTGTCATTGTCGATGTCTGTGGAAAACACGGCCTTTGGTTTGACCACAAGGAATTGGAAAGATCACTAGCCTACTTGCGCGCCGGCCATGAGCACAACCTCTCCCTTGAGGACGGCAAAATCACATACAAAATAAAGCAGAGCCCTCAACCAAGAAGTCGATTACCGATGGGCGATTTTCGCCCCAAGTACACGTCCAAGTCGGGCTGGTGGTTAGCCGAACTTCTCTTTTCAGTCATCGGCAGCATTTTCGAGGATTGACAGGTATGGGCACCGCGATCTCACTGGGCCATGAGATTGACCCTCGATCCGCTTCCCCTCCCTCCCAGAATTCAAGAACCCGATTCATCGGTGAGGCGCAACCTCCAAGTGACACCCTCAGCCGTGTCATTCAGAAGAACACCAATTTTCTCCAATTCCAAACGCAGCTCATCACTCTTGGCCCACTCCTTGGCGCTGCGGGCATCATTGCGCGCTTGAATTTTGCCTTCGACCGCCTCCCTGGAGAGCCCCATATCGGCAAGACGCTTGTCCTTGACTTCTTCCTGGAATGCTTCAACGTCCATTTGTAGAAGCCCTAGATTCGGTGCTAAGGAGCGGAGGGCCGCTATAGCTCCCGCCACAACAGGCCCCCCTCGCTTCTTCGCCTTCTTGTGATTGGCAAAGCGATTGACAGCGCGAGCCAGTTCAAAGACCACACCAAGGGCTTGAGCCGTATTGAAGTCTTCGTCCAAGGCGGCATGAAAGCGTTCAGCGAAGCCCTCTCCCAACTCAACAACACGCTTGGCGTCCTCTCCCAAGTCAACCACAAGCTGATCGATGGGTTCCGCACCTTGCATAGCTTCCGCTTTTTCGAGGGCGTCATACATTCGGGAAAGCATACTCAGGGCAGCGGGTAATGCTTCTTCGCTCCATGGAAGAGGCGAACGATATTGATTCTGCAAGTAATAGAGACGCAAAGCCTCTGCGGGAAACTTGGACAACGCAACTTGAATGTTGATGACGTTGCCCAAGCTCTTGCCCATTTTCTGACCGCCTCCCATGGTCAGGAGCCCATTGTGCATCCAATGACGGGCATAGCGCGCTCCATTGGCACAGGTCGATTGGGCCACCTCATTTTCATGATGGGGAAAGACTAAGTCTAAGCCCCCACCGTGAATATCGATGGTTTCCCCCAATGTGTCGAGAGCCATAGCTGAACACTCGATGTGCCAACCGGGCCTTCCAGGCCCCCAAGGGCTGTCCCAAGATGGTTCCCCAGGTTTCACCGCCTTCCATAGTGCGAAATCGGCTGGGTCTTTCTTGCCTTTCGCTTCGTCGGCACTCCGCATCTCGTCGATCTTCTGGCCGGAAAGGTGCCCATAGTCAGGATAACTACGAACGTTGAACCAAACGCTGCCTTCGGAAGTGTAGGCGTGCCCCTTCTCAACCATTTTCTTGATCATCGCTTGAATGATGTCAATGGATTGGGTGACACGAGGTTCTCGATCGGGAGCTAAGAGCCCCATGTCGCTACTATCTTTGCCAAAAGCAGTGATGTACTTCTCGGCAAATTCGAAAGGGTCTTCTCCCAATTCATTGGCCCGATTGATGATTTTGTCATCCACATCCGTGAAGTTACGAACGTAGGTCACATCCCATCCTCGATTACGAAGATAGCGCACGAAGGAATCGAAAATAATAAGGAAACGCCCGTGGCCAATGTGAGCATGATCGTAGACGGTCATACCACAAATGTAGAGACCGATCTTACCTTCTTCGATGGGTGCAAAATCGACGATCTTTCGTTCCAATGTACTGTAGATTCGAATGGGGTGTGCCACGTTAGTTTCCTTGAGTCTCAACTGAGCTGGCCAAGTCTTTCATTCTTTTCACCATGGAGTGCAGTCCATTGGAGCGCATAGGACTCAGGTGTTTGTCTAAGCCGAGCCGCGCGAAGGACTCCGCTGGGTCAAAGTCAATAATTTCCTTGGGTGTCTTCATTGAAAACAACATGAGAAGAATAGCGATCAAGCCACGAACTATGTGGGCATCACTATCCGCCGTGAAATGCATCACGCGCTGGCCGTCTTTCTCCTCAAATCGGAAAGTCAACCAGACCTGACTCGTGCACCCATGCACCTTGAACTCGGCGATTTTGAAACCCTCATCTAAGGGTTCAAGCTTCTTGCCCAAGTCGATGATTTGGCGATAGCGATCTTCCCAGCTGTCAAAAAGCTCAAAGATGCTAATTAGCTGATCGATTTCCATGTCTGGCCCTGCGTCTTAAGGGAACGTGTGATTCTTCTTGCCCCTGGAAATTCACCTGGTGAGCGAAATCTGGGCCGCAAAGCCTAGCAAAAGCAGCTTGAAGCCCCAAACTCAGGGCCATGACTCCAGCGCCGCAGAATTATCCAGTTAGCGGTCTTTGGGGAGAGACTTGGGTGGCAGCTCCTCATCAGCCCCAACAAAATCGAGAGAGGCTGAATTGATGCAATAGCGCAGTCCCGTAGGTTGGGGGCCATCGTTAAACACGTGGCCCAAATGAGCGTCACAACGGGCACAGCGATTTTCGACTCTCACCATTCCATGGGTGGCATCACGGACATCCCGAACATGATCTGGGTCATAGGGCGAAAAAAAGCTGGGCCAACCGGTGCCAGATCTGAACTTGGTGTGAGAGTTGAACAAAGGTAAACCGCAGACGCGACAGGTATACGTTCCGGTTTTCTTGTTGTGCAACAAGTCGCCAGAATTGGGGGCTTCCGTTCCAGACTGGCAAGTGACCCGATATTCCATGGGCGTCAAGTCTTTGGTCAACAGAGCCTTCTCCTCAGGGCCCAAGGGAGTGACGTCATAACCTGAGGCGGAAATCTTGGCGGCGGGCTTAGAAGGTCTTGTGGCAGGTTGGGAGTCTGGGGATTCGTCTTGAGAACTCATGGTCGTGCTCCTTGGCTGGGGATTGTTCGATTCTTCATGGCTGCAACCAAAAGCAAAGGCCAGGACGATCAAGGAAATGACAAACGTATTCTTCATGGTTTTCTCCAATCCAAGTGCGGACGCTGACACAGGATGACTTCAATCGGCCAGCTCCGCAAGGATCTCTGACAATCGGGGTAGACCAGCCAAAATCGCTGCGGGCCCGGGTTGAAGCATGATCTCTGCGGGTAGTTCCATCATACGCCCATCTTGAGTGCAGCGGGCAGAGGCAAAACCAGGCCGCTTAAGGACAACTTTTGGGTCAAATGCCCGACCACACCAACATGCCAAGTAGGCATCCGGATCTTGATCCAAGATGTCTTGAGGTTGGATTATTCGGTTCTTAGCCAAAGATTGACTCTGCAAATGAGAAAAACAATCCACACCTCCAGCGATCTCAATAAGTTCAGAAACCCAACGAATCCCCGTGATGATGGGGTCTGGCCATTCCTCAAAGAAGATTCTTGGCCTCTTGTCCTGGGGCTGAGCCTTGGCCTGAGCTTTCGCGACCATGGACTCCATGGATTGGGCTAGCTCCTCCGACCGCTCTTGAGCATCAACTAACCGACCTAATCGGCGCACCATCTCGATGATCCCTTTCACTGAGCGATGGTTGAGGCAGTAGACTTCGACCCCTGCCTTGATCAATTCTGCGCAGATTTCAGCTTGGAGGTCGGAGAAGCCCAGCACCAAATCAGGCTTTAGAGCCAATATTTTCTCAATGTCAGCTTTGATGAAATGGGAGACCATCGGCTTCTCTTGGGCTGCACGGACCGGGCGCTTGGTATAGGCCGAGATCCCCACGATACGGTCCTCCTCGCCAATGAGGTAGAGAGTCTCAGTGGTTTCCTCCGTCAGGCAGACGATTCTCTTGGGGCCTGTTTTGCTGGCTGTCATGGAGCTTTCTTGCCTCGCGATCTTGGTGTGCTCTAGGATAAACCCACGAAAAATTTGCCCTTCCCGGTCTCAGGGCGGAAGATAGGCATGACTGAGAGCATACCATCCACCGAGGAGCCTCATGACCGAGCAAACACTTTTCGATACGGAAATGGTCAAGAAACACGATCGTTCTGGCCCCCGTTATACGTCCTACCCCGCTTCGCCCTTCTTCACCGAAGATTACCCGATGGCAGCGGTAGACAAAGCCCTCGGCAAAGTTGCCAACAGCCCCCTTTCACTCTATGTACATTTGCCATTTTGCTCAGCACTCTGCTGGTATTGCGGCTGTCATAAGACCATCACTCGAGACAGAAATCGCATCGATCGCTACTTGGACGATTTTGAAGCTGAGCTCGCCCTCATCGCAGAGCACTTGGGTCATCGCCACCAGGTGAAACAGCTTCATTGGGGTGGTGGGTCCCCAAGCTACTTGGACGATGAGCAAACGACCCGGTGCTTTGACCTCATTAAGAAGTACTTTGATCTTGATCCCGAAGGGGAAATCTCCATCGAAGGGGACCCGCGGCAGCTCACCCCCAAGCGCATTCGATTTCTCAAAGACGTCGGCTTCAATCGACTGAGTTTAGGGCTTCAGGATTTTGATCCCCGAGTCCAAGAAACGATCAACCGCATACAACCTGAAAAGGAAACACTGCCTCTCATCCCTGCCGCCATTGATGCTGGTTTCAAATCCGTTTCTGTGGACCTCATCTACGGACTGCCCCACCAGTCCAGGCAGTCTTTTGACGAAACCCTCGCGACGGTCCTTCAGGTCAAACCCAATCGATTGAGCGTTTTCAACTACGCCCACATTCCCAATATCATCAAATCGCAAAAGATGTTTCAGGAAGCTGATCTGCCCATAGCAGAAGAAAAGCTGGCGATCTTCCAGAGCGTCACCGAAACTCTTCTCTCAGCAGGCTATCGTCACATCGGTATGGATCATTTTGCTCGGGAAGACGATGAATTGACGGAAGCTCTGGACAAGGGTGAGCTTCAAAGGAACTTCCAGGGCTATTCCACTTGCGCTGGCTTAGACTTGGTGGCTTTGGGGGTCTCCGCCATTTCTTATGTCCAAGGTCATTACTGGCAAAACACCAAAGGGCTCAAGGACTACCGAGACATGGTCCACGCTGGCCAGCTCCCCATCAAGAAAGGTCTGACCCTGACCCAAGATGACCTCGTACGACATGAAGTCATCATGACCATCATGTGCGGCATGGGTCTCAACTTCTCGGACATCGAGAACCACCACCAAGTGAACTTCAAAGACTACTTCCAAGAAGAACTCCCCCAGCTCACAGACTTCTTCGCAGACAATCTCCTCAAAGAAACAGATTTTGGCTTTGAAGTCACAGCTGCCGGTCGATTTCTGGTGCGGAATATTGCCCGAGTTTTTGACCGACGTTTGAACAATTCCAGCCGTAATACTTTTTCGAAGGTGATCTGAGCAAAACTGGCCGAGATGGCCTCGTCCCTGCCTTGAATTCACGGTTCAATCGCTCAAAATAGCCCATTCTGGTTCGTATTACGTCACGAAAGGCCCATGTATTATGTCTCAACGTTTCAACTTTGCACTCTTGTGCGCCCTCATACTGACTGTGGGTTCTTCCCTGAGTGCTCAAAGTGCCAACCCCGTAGCAGTCATTAAGACCAACATGGGCGACATTGAAGTCGAGCTCTTTGCCAAGTCCGCTCCCAAAACCGTTGCCAACTTCATTGGCTTGGCCGAAGGCACCATCGCCCACAAAAAAGGTGGCAAGATGGTCAAGACCCCCTTCTACGATGGTTTGACCTTCCATCGTTGCATCCCCAATTTCATGATCCAAGGTGGTTGCCCTTTGGGTACCGGCAGTGGCAGCCCTGGCTACAAGTTTGAAGACGAATTCAACTATGACAGTTTGGGGTTCGACAAAATCATGTGCGTCGACAGCGCTGGACGCCCCCATCCTTTGGCCGGCCGCGAAGTTCAATACGCCGCCCAAGCCGTTGCCAAACGCTTGAAAATCCCCAATGCTGAGTTCCAGAAGCGTATTCAAGAGATCATCGCCGAGCTTCAGAAAATCACCCTCAAAGAGATGATGATTATGAGAGGCTTCAAACACACCCCCGAAATATCCATGTCTCACAAGCCCGTCCGTGGTTCCTTGGCGATGGCCAATGCTGGCCCCAATACCAATGGCTCTCAGTTCTTTCTTAATGTCGTCGACACAGCTGGCTTGACTGGTCGCCACACTGTTTTCGGCAAAGTCATTAAGGGCATGGAAGTCGTTGATGCCATCAGCAAGACTAAGACAGCTGCTGGTGACAAGCCCGTTAAGCAAGTCACCATCAAATCGATTCGTCTGAAGAAGAGCGGGCATAAAGGCGGAACATCCAAACCGACCTCGAAGCCAACTTCAAAGCCAACTTCGAAGTCAAAACCAAGCCACCGTTAGTCGGTTCTTGAGAACCAAAAAGCCCCGGCAACACTTGTGTTTCTGGGGCTTTTCCTTTCTTGCCCTTGACTGCAATGATCCCCGAAGAGGCTTTCCCCCCCGCCTAATCTCCAGGTTAAGGTCCTGAAAAACAAGCTAAGATCAGAACATGACGAATTGGGAAGAAATCAGCGACGAAGAGCTCCTGGCCCAGGTCCATAGCCGATTCGGCGACAGCTGGTGCTCTTTTTCCAGCGGCGTGCGAGCTCGAGGAGAATGTCCCTGTTGCAAGCTGGACGTCAAACTCACCCGGCACCACTTGGTGCCCGTGGCAGAAGGGGCGGGACGCAATCTCCAAGTCAAACGACGCTACGTCAAGCTCTGCGCATCCTGTCACAACCTGGCTCACGAACATTGGGGACCGGGCAATAAGTACCGGGGGCCACAAGACCGGGAGCTCTTCCTCAAGGCTCTTCTGGACGTCTATCGCCGCAAGAGCCCAAAGGAATAAACAAGAATTCACACAAGTTACTACCTTGCGTATCCAAGACACGTGAGCCATGATTTTCCCAGCGCTCAAACAAACAAATGTGGTCAGCCATACGCGACCCGAGAAATTAGATGACCTCGACCTAGGAGAAACGAAATGAAACGACTTCTGCCTCTCATCCTCATCATTTGTGTCGCCTTTCCACTTGTGGCATGGACCAACTCCTCTGCCTTCTCCCAAGAAAGCACCCAAGAAGAGAAAAAACACGACGACGAACACGAAGAGCTCGAAAAGGAAATGAAACGCCTGAAGAGGGCCACCAGAAGACTGAAGAATTCTTACCGCAACGAAAAAGCAAAACCCGAAGACGTCTTGCCCAACTTGCGGAAGTGCCAAAAAGCGCTCCTCACAGCGAAAGTCCTTTTCCCGAGTGAACTCAAAGGCGACAAGAATGTCAAAAAACGAAACGACTACCAGACAATCATGATCGATTGCCTGATGGCTTCTTTGAAGGCAGAGAAAGCTGCCCTGGCCGGAGACATGAAAGCCTCCGCCAAGGCATTCAAAGAAATGCTTAGCAACCAAAAATCTGGCCACGACAAGTACCGCGAATGAACATGCAACTTCGAATTATCCTGGCACTCCTCATGTACCTGGGCTCCCAGGGCAGCTTGTTTGCCCAGACCCCGCCCAAGGATTTGGGAGACCAAGTACGAGAAGTTTTGGTCACGAAGTGTTCGGAATGTCACGGTGGCCACCTGAAGCGCCCCAAGGGGGCTTTCGGCTTCGTTGGCGACCTCAAGCGCCTCAAGAAAGAGTACTCCAACGACCCTAAGTTGGCGGAATCAGACCTGTGGTACTACCTGACTGAGGCTGATGAGGATGACCACATGCCACCGGAAAAGTCGAAGAATGGTCCACTCAGCACTGCCGAGTTGTCCCTCATTCGATGGTGGATAACCGCAGGTGGTCCCCTGCCACAATCTCCCCCAGTAAAGACACCTGCTGGGACTGAATCTTCGCCACCCAAAGAAGAGGTAAGCAAAGATGACTCTTCTGAGAAGTCAGAACCCTCTTCTAATATCGTGGCAGCCCTCCATCCTGTCTTGGTCCATTTCCCCATCGCTTTCATTGTTTTGTCTGTTCTTCTCGAAGCCCTTCGATGCCGCCAAGGACAAACTTGGCGTCCAGCTTTGCAGCTCACTTTGAGCTTGTTCCTGCTATCAGCGATCCTTGCTGGAATCGCAGGATTTCAAGCAGAAGATGCTGAAGGCTACAGCGAAGAAACAGTAGAGATACACCAGTGGTGCGCCATCGGTGGAACAATTTTGGCTGGCATCGCATGGTTTATGCTGCGCCGATCCTCAGACACGGGCAAAGTGCAGACAATCATCTTCCGTGCCCTCATCATCGCATCCGCTATTTTGATCAGTTATGCTGGTCACGAAGGGGGCCTCATTGTCTACGGGGTTGATCACTTCTCTTAGCCTTGGTTGACCTAAGAGTGATGGCAAACAAAAAGCCCGGGCGATTGCTCGTCCGGGCTTTTTGGGCTCGTGATCATGCTCCCAAACTAGGGAGCAATTTCTATTTGGACTGCGTTACTCAAAGCCACACCCAAAGGATGAAAGACCGCAGCCTGGAAAGTTGTAAAGATGCCTGGTGGAATCGACGCTGGCATGACATAGGACGTACTGCTCAGTCCAGTCGCATCCGTTGCAATACCGTTGTTTGGTAAGAAAGTCGTTGTGCCATCAGCGAAGACAGTCAACCCCATTGGGATTCCCGACTGAGGGTCAAGAAGCCCGCCGATATCAAATTGACCTATGGGCGCAGAGTAAGTCGCAACTCGAACATTCAACGGTGCCCACATCAAGATGATGGGCTGAAGTGGATTGCCTTCAATGTCAAAGCTAAAAGATGTACCAGCAGTGATAGTCGTCTTGTATGGCCCAGAGGCTTCCGTGTCGACCGTACAACCATAAAGACTCTTGGCGTTCGAGATATCAAGGCTGGCGAAACCAGCTCTTGGCTGCTGACCAAGAGCCAATGGCATCAAGTTGAACTCATCGGCCCCCACATCGAGAGCGCCACAGATAACACGGGGGTCACCTTCAAAATCAAGGGCAGGAATAAAACCAAACCCAACATCACCCGCATCTCGGCATGGTGAATTTTCGGTTAAACGATAATCCCCGCCAGCCTCATCCACGAATAGGGGATCGAGATCGAAGTTCGAGATTCCGGCATAGCTGCCCTCGACGTCGCTAAAAGCCACAACCAGGATTCCGACACCTAAGTCAAAGATATTCGAAGGGCTGCCGTTGGCGGTGTTTCCCCGGACAATCGTGTTGGCCACATCCATGGTACCGCCGAAGGCGAAAATACCACCGCCGATGCCTGATGCGCCTGGGCTGATACCCAATCCGGGATCACCGGTCTTGTTGTTGAGAATCGTGCAGTTGCCAACGGAAAGGCCCCCTGCGACGATAATCACAGCGCCTCCCACTCCCGCTGCGCCACCGCCTCCGGCTGCCCCATCACTGACACCAGCATCATTGCCATTACCCGCCGAGTTCCCGACAAAAATACAATTGACCACCAATCCAACGCCGCCATTTAAGTTGATAGCGCCGCCGCTACCTCCGAAACCGCCAACGCCACTTGCGACTCCGAAGCCTTGGCCACCGACCCCGCCATCACCACATCGATTGTTGTAAAACTGGCAAGAGTCAACTTGCGGGCTACC
>WFTN01000342.1 GCA_015485455.1 Planctomycetota bacterium
TATCTCATCCGAGCCGTTGCTCATAAAAAAGTCTGTTCCGTCGGTGGTGATGCCCCAGCCCTGACCTTGGTACTTGAATTGCTTCTTGCGAATCATTGTCTTTTGGTCAAAGACAATACACTTCTGCTTGTGCCAGGTGATTTGGTAAATCAGCCCCTTGTGCACAACGACACCTTCGCCAAAGAGTGCATCGGCGAGTTTCGCCTGCTTCAGAACTTTGCCTGTCTTCATGTCGATGCGCATCAGACGGGACTCACCATTCTTACCGGTGCCTTCATAAAGGAAGCCATCAGCGATCACCAAGCCTTGAGTGAAGTTCCCCGGGTCATGAGGGAGTTCCGCTACCACCTTGTAGCCCTTCGTGGGTGCCCCATCATCGGTATCACCGCAACTGGAGAACAGGGAAGTCGTCAAAACGAGGGCCACCAAGCCAAGGGGGGCCAAAAGTCTCTTCTTCATGTATGTCATCGGTTGCTCCACAGGTGCTCTCAATTCAGGGGCTACATTAACCCCTCAAACCAAGTTGGCAAAGAGACGGCCAAAATGGGGGTAAAACTCATCCCCAGGGCCGTTTCACCATCCCATCCAGACGATCAGGATGTTTTGCGCTGACTTGAGACCAACCAAATCCCGACGAAAATAATGAGCGCCGAGATTATGGTTGCTTGGGTGACCACCTCATCAAGAAAAATGAGGGCGGCAATCGCTGCCAAGATCGGCTGAAAAAAAATGAAGATCGCCGTGGTGGAAGCACGGACGCGGGCCAAGGCAAAGACATTCAAGAAATAGGCCAAAGAAGTGGGAAACAAGAGCACGAAGGTCAAGCCCTGCCAACTACCTGCGGTGACGTTTTGCGGAACAAAAGGTGCATTCCCCATAAAAAGGGGCACCTGCCAGGTCGACAAAAGAAACACCCAGCCGATCATCACATAGGCTGGATAACGCCGGGATAAGGGACGAGAATAAACCAAGTAAACTGAGTAACTCAAAGCATTGGCGCACATGAGCAAGTTGCCTTGCAAATATTCATCATTGAGACTGAAGCCTCGTTGAAAGATGAGATAAGCCAAACCAGCAAAGGCGATCATAGTGCCACAGACTCGCCGTCCTTCGAATTTCTCTTGGCGAAACAAGATCGCGACCACAAGTGTCAAGACGGGAATCAGGCACATGACCAAGGCGGCATTGACTGTGGGGGCTCTTTGCAACCCCTCTAAGTAGAGCACTTGATTGACGGAGATTCCCAAGAAGGCGCAAAGTTGAAGTCGGAGTAAATCGGGCCAACTGGGAATCGCTCTGCGGCCAAGGCGCATAAAGGCATAGGAACCAAGAATGAGAGCACCAAAGAGCATCCGCCACCCTGCCACGGCCCGCGGATCAAAGGACTCCATGGTCATTTTCCCGAACAAGGGAAACAACCCGAAGCAAAATTGCACCACGATCAAAGCCACCAAGCCTCGGTTACGTTCGGCGTTGTTGTGATCAGGGTTGGGCTCGATCATGGTCTCTTTTCGTTTGAGTTGACGCAGTCTAAGACCTTCCATGGGAAGAGCAAGCCCGGCCCCTCTTACTCAGGAATGAGCGTCAAGTGATGGCGGCTCTTTCCCGGAGCAAACGGCCGGGATTCACCATTGACCCAAAGTTGATGCTGATCGGCGTAATGGGGCGACTCATAGTGACCACTTTGACCTCCTGGCATCTGAAAAAGCCCTTTGGCCGCTTCCCCCGGAGAAACCACAAGCCTCATGCTGGCTCCGAATCGCCGCCCCTGAGCTCGGACCGTGTTGGCATCGCCAGGAAGACCCCGGGCTGGCATGTTCAACATGTCCCCAATAAAAGGAGCCCCACCGAATGGATGATCATAGTAAACCTTGCGAGCTGCGTCCCAAGAAGAGTCGAGATCAAGCCGACTGTCAGCAACAATATCAGCAACAGCCTTAGCAAAAACTTGATTGATCATGGCCCGCCAAGAGGCATATTCAGGAGCGAGCAAGTGAATAGGACGTTCCTTCAACATGGCAAAGAAAGGCTCATCTTTGAGAGGCCAGTTGTAGATAAACTCCTTGTCGGCCAGAGCACAGGGTTGGAGTAAAGGGGCAAATACCGCCTCCCGCAGGCGCTCGGTAAATATCTTGAGGATGTGTAGGCCAAGAGAGCTCAAATCGGCGTTGCCATTCCACCGCCCCACAAGCCGGGCGGCCTTGGCGACCTCGTCACTCTGCTGCAAGTTGATGTCGCTGCGCACCAAGGCCTGAATACGATCATATTGCTCATCGCGGCAGTCGAGTTGAATAGCGGCCAAATCATCCAAGCTCAGCGTTTCTTTGGCGCCCAAGAGCTGGTGAATTCTCTTGGCTCGCCATGCTGGAACCCAAACCGCCGAAAGTTCTTCCGCGGCAGCCTCGTTGATAAGACGGTTGTTGGCAGTCAAGAGGACCCCCGACTTGGGGTTTTCTACTCGCGGTCTGCTCCCCTGCCCCGCCCAGCCCACGTCCCCATTGGCCCAAGAA
>WFTN01000343.1 GCA_015485455.1 Planctomycetota bacterium
ATTCTTGGGTGACGACAGGCAGTTACAAAATCAGCCCCGTCTCGGAGTCGCTTGATCACTTCCAATGATGCCTCGGGTTTGACTTGAATATACCAGGTGTTGGTGATGATGAACTCGCCTTTGGCTCGCTCCGTTGCGATACGCAAAACGACGGATTCCCCGAATGTCCGACGAAATCGAATAACACGAAGGTTCGGGATCTTCTGATTGAGAACTTGGAGAGACTCAAAAAAGCGTCCTCCGATGCCGTCATCAATCACAATGAATTCAGCTTTCAAGTTCGATTCATGAAAAACTCGACGAAAGGCATCAATCATTTCGCCGAAACTCTCGATATCGACCTCGACATTTGTCGCGACAACAATGAGGCTGACGTCAAACTCATAGGACAACGGCAATCCTTCTAAGTCCGTCTTAGAATTCTGCACGACTGCTGGTTGCTCAGACATCAAGCAATCTCCACCACAGTCGAACGCGCGTATTCTGCGGCATCATGATTGCCTACCCTTACGATGAGATCACCCAAAGTACCCAACAAGAAAAAATAGAGTGCGGTCACAAGCATGAGGATGAGTACCGCCGGCAACACGATGTTAACGCGATAGTCGGCCATCATGTTCCAAAAAAGGAAAGGTGCGACAACCAACCCGCCGGCGAAGAACACACCACCGATAAGACCGAAATAATGGGCCGGTCGACTTGAGAAATCGACAACCATCTTAATGACCGCTAAGTCAACGATCACTTTGAAGAGTCGAGACAAGCCATACTTACTAACGCCATAAATACGGGGTCTGTGATTCACCTTGATTTCTGTTACTCGGGCTCCGCATTTCCAAGCAAGAGCCGGTAAGAACCGATGCATGTCGCTGTAGAGATGCAAGGACTTCATGATGCGTGCGTCATAGGCTTTCAGGGAGCATCCGTAATCGTGAATTCGAACCCCCGTCAACAGACCGATGATCCAGTTGGCGCAAATCGACGGTAAACGCCGGGTCAAGAACTTGTCTTTTCGATCCGCCCGCCAGCCGCTGACGACATCGTAGCCCATATCCATCTTGTCCAAGAGCCGAGGGATATCCTTGGGGTCGTTCTGAAGATCAGCGTCCATGCACACCAAGACGGCTCCCTGAGCCTCATCAATTCCTGCCGCCATGGCCTGAGTCTGACCAAAATTTGTCTTCAATCGAACGACTTTCGCCCAGACCCGCCGTTTGACAATTTGAGCTAAGAAATCGAAAGACCCGTCCGTAGACCCATCGTCCACCAGAACAACTTCGCTGTTCTCGGGTAATGTCTGCATGACTTCAGCGAGCTCTGCTTCCAAACTTGGAAGCGCTTCCTCTTCATTGAAGACAGGGACGATGATGGATACTTCGATGGACATGGATCTAAGCTATTCTCAGAGCAAAAAACGGGCACAAGTGCTTCTTGAGACATCAGTTGTTGCCCCAGCTCATATCTTAGCGACTGAAACCTGTTTCTCAATTCTCACGATCAATCAAAGGAACTCGATTCCCTCTCTTTGTCGTCAATACCCAAGCTTTGAATGAAGCCCACCTTCCTTCCCACCGGGAAGTAAGAAAGCATTTCAGCCTTTTTTGAGTCTTGGGAGTTCCCAAAAACGAGGTTTTTCACTGAAATCGATGCCAATTTCACTAAGAATTGCTCTTCCTAAGACTTCACAAGACCCTAAAAAGGACTTATAGTCCCAACTAACAAGCGTACCGAATATAGGTAATGACAAGGGGTTAGCACGACTGACCTAGTCAAAACCTAGGGCAATTTGTCTTAAGTAATATAAGTCTGGATTCTAAAGAGACAGAACGTATCTTTAAGGGTGAATCAAGTGCTCCGGGACCAAGGGTGCCGGGGCCAAAATCACGGGGCATGTCAAACGGCGCGGGGAACTCACGCGTGCGGCCCCGTGTGTGTCTGCCACGTACCCGTGGAATGCCGATGACCGAACGCCGTGAAATCGTGGTCCTCAGTGACCCAGAGCCCCAGATCCTTGATGTCACGGAGAAACTCCGCGCTCATGGCTGGCGGGTGCATGTCACACACCGACCCTATGAAGCAGCCCTTTTCATGGTGCAACATCGTGCTCATTCCCTGTTTATTCGAGAACATCTCTTAGACGAAAACACCCAAGATTTCTTAAGCCAAATTCGAGACTTAGAACATCGTCCCTATGTTGTTCTTTCCCATCACAACCAAAACTCTGCATTAGAGCACACGTCATTAGTTGACTGCATTCTTGCCGAACCCGTCTCATTTGATGATTTGCGGGACGCCCTGGAGTATGACCAACCCAGAGTGGAAGAAGCAGCCTCCACACCGACCACCATGGGAGCAAGTTTTGCCACCCACGGAAGACCTCAAAGCGTAGAAATTGACTTGGGTGCCAGAGAGCGCCGCGAACAAATTGTCCGAGCGTGCTGTTCACTTTCTGAGTTAGAAAGAGACCGCGAGCTCCTCATCACCCAGGCTTTGGAGTTCTTCATGGATGTCACCCAGGCATCCAGAGCGTCCTTGATGCTTTTGGACGAGAGTCGAGAGAACTTAGAAATTGTTCGCCGTCAAGGTTTCCCCCGTCATACTCCAAGCCCGATCAAGATCAAGCTTGGTGAAGACATCGCAGGAACAGTCTGCTTGCGCGGAGAACCCCTCCTCATCGAAGTCGATGATCGCCTCAAGACTAAATCAAACCGCGGATACCGGGGCCCTTCCTTTCTCGTCGTCCCCCTCCGTTGCCGTGCTACGACCATCGGTGTCGTCAACTTGACCAATAAAGCGAACAACGGCCGATTTACTCAAGAAGATCTCCGCATCGCCATGATGCTCGCGGACCAAACAGCAATCACCTTGGCCAACGCCGATACTTTTGCCGACCTTCACGCTATGACTGTCATCGACCCTTTGACTCACCTCTACAATCGACGTCATTTTGATCGTGAATTGAAAAAAGAACTGGAGCGAGCCAGGCGCTATGGTCGTCGCCTCACCTTAGCCTTGCTTGACATTGATAACTTCAAGCTCTTCAATGACATCAATGGCTACGTCACCGGCGACGCCATTATCAAACAGGTCGGCTTGGTTCTCCAAGAGAATTTCCGCGAAGTGGATATTGTCACGCGCTGGGGCGGTGATGAATTCGCCGTTCTCCTCCCGGATACGGGAAGCCCTGGAGGGGCAGGATCTATGACTCCCAGTAACTTCATCGAGCGTGTCCGCAGCGCAGTGGATGGCGCTGACTTCAGCACCACCGTTCCAGAAGCTGCTGGACGCATCACCTTGTCAGCAGGGGTGGCAACCTATCCTCTTGATTGCCGTAATGAGGCCGAGCTCTTTAGGGAAGCAAACTTAGCATTGGCTCGGGCCAAAAAAGAAGGCAACAACCGAACCTGCTATGCCCGGGACAACACGGACGACGACACTCTCGAAGCCAGCGGATAGAGTTTTCCCACGGACTCTTGCTCAGGCATGGTGCTTTCTTTTTGTCCTGAACTATAGAGGAGAATCTTCTCTATACTTCACCACAAACGATCGAGGGTCTTTCGCCGCCATGTCATTTCTTGATATTGCGCAGAACATCCTCAACCGGAAGCAACGACGTCCCGGGAATCGTGAAAATAAGAGCAGGGAACTCAGAAGAACGTCCCAAGAGATGGACATCGTCCACATGATTCCCCACGATGAGATACTTCTCATCCAGATGTCTGGGTGCCCAAGAATCAACTCCCGCAATGGGCGTCCGCTCTTTGTGGGTCCAGTGAATTTCATAAGTGGGCGCGGCAAAATCCTTGGCAATTTTCGCCGGATCTTGCTCTCCGAGGAAAGACTCCACTGAGACCTGAGACAAGAGATTGAGCAATCCCGTCATGAAATCTTCGGGGAACTCAAATTCCTTAAAGTCCTTGGCTTGGACTCCGTCAACCAACTTAGATGTGAGGACCCAATGCCCTTCCCGTTCCGAGCGTGTGACACGCCATGCCACACCATTTTTCTCGGTGATGACGATGTCGTTGATTTGGGCCGCAGCCCCAACGCAAACATAATGCGCCATAACGTCCCAGTAGCGGGTTTTCAGTAAATCCGTTACTTCTGGGCCAACCGTGTACTCGACGTTTTCGTCTGATCGCCAAACGAATCGATTCCCGTCGTCGTCAGGCTTCGAAAAGGAAACAAGCACACTGGGCAACTCAAGCTCGGGCTGAAAACCAAATTCCAGTTGATATTCCGCAGTTCGGGCTTCGCTGATTTTGTGTCTTGCCTTCGTCTGAATAC
>WFTN01000344.1 GCA_015485455.1 Planctomycetota bacterium
CCTCCGCGCTTTTCGTGGTCGGCATCTCACTCGGACTGTTGGGGAAGGTGGAACTTCAATGATACGTCTAATGCTTGTGATTCGCTGACCAGTGTGACCTCGTCGATATCTTTGAATCTCGATGCCCATTTTTCGCAATGAAGGCGAAACCCTACTCAATTCGGACCCTAGGTCGTTAGCTCGCTTTGGCCAGTCTGGCGAATGTGAACAGTCGTAACTCGTGTGATTCGTTAGGATACTTAGTAGGTCTGATGCAGTGCCTTCCCACGACGGTGTGAGCTTCAACAGTGACATGACGGCGGTTGCCACGGCACTGGCCTCAAGTGAGTCTTCAACTTGTTGTTCTGCATTTGATTTGAGTGCTCTGGTGAATTGTCCCCTTGGCCAGGCCATGGCCTTTTCGACAGCCACGCCGATGTGCGCAAAGTCCGCCATTCTGTAGCCTTCTGGGGCGGTCGCATTCGGGAGGTGAAACAGAGTCTTGGCTGTTATGTCCAGCAGCGCGCCAAATAGATGAGAGTGTTGTTTTTCAAAGTCAGCCCAGAATTCGTTTTCCGTCTTGCGTTCTCCAGGCAAGAAATGTCTGAGCGTAATGATAATTGACCGATCAATTATGTCGGGTTGAGTTACGATATCTCCAATTCCATTGAGCAGAATTAGCCGACGGAACTCAATGACGATGTCTTCATCATCCGTAAATAGTTTGCGTTTCTCGAATGCTCCGCCGGTGATTGCCCGGCACAGAGCATTGGAAAGCCAAGCTTTGATTGCAGCTACGTTGTCGAAAACGCTCAGCCACCCATGACTAATGCTCTGGACGAATTCCCTTTCATTTTCTGGCGGCGCGCAAACCTCTGATGCGGACGGATCGATCAACCGTCTTATGACTCTGGCAGTTGTCGATTTTGCCGTACCTTGTTCGCCCTTAATTACCAAGGCTGGTCTTGGTGTGCCTGGTATCAGGCCAGCGATTAACCAGCTGAATAGCAATGTCCAGTCGTCGGTTGAGCTTAGGTGGAAGAATTTCCGGAGATGATCCACGTTCCCGCCGCGCATCGGTGTCGTTTGCTTTACCGATTTAGAATGTCGCCTGAAAAGCACTGGCGATTCTCTTAGAATCCTCCATCCCTTCTTGTCAATCGAAATGACATTCCAATTGTCGTCACCGACGTCGTAGTAGACGGTGTCTTCGTCCCGATGGATGCGGACATGTACATCGATGCACTCTCCGTCGAATTTGGCTTTTGAACAGATCACACGTTTGGCTGCTGTAAGGGCTGAGCTGGATGCCGCAATGCCTTGCAGTCGCCATAAGCATGAAGATAGATGTTCCTCGAACTCTCGGCCTTCGATCGGATGGACTTCACGGTGATCACCAATCGCTATCTCGGCGAATGGCGTGCGCGTCTTGTCATGAAAAAGGGTGGCCTTGTCAGCGATTTGAATCAGTAGCTGGGCAACTGCTTCGTCATTGGTTCGTTGTTGTGACGTATTCTCGCTCTTGTTTTCGGCACGTGCCTGGGAGATCGTGTCTCGAAGGTCCTTTACCTCAGAGTCTAGAAGATCGAGCCCTTTCTTCAGGGTGTTCACATGGTGCCGAGTCGAGCCGCGGTCCATTGCGATTTCGGCGATGATCCCACTTTCTTCGAGACGACATCTGAGTGTTGGCCAATCTTCATCCCTATCGCGTGAGAATTCCTCTATTTGTGTAAGTAAGGATGGGCCTGATGCCTTCTCGATGATGTCGGCAAGTTCATTACCGGCAGATTCGCCATGCAGTCGATTTGGCGTGTTGCCGTTGTGCAACACATCATCAATTCCCTTTCCATCCTGTTCTTGCCAGACCTCAAGGTCAACCGCGAATCCAGCCGTTGATAACCCTTCAGCAGTTCGATGGAGCGCTTTGGCAACATGGGGATTGTGAGCTGCGTCTGAATCGAATGCCAAGACGATTGTCGTTACACCGAATTCGCGAAGCGGCTGTACAATTTTCTTCCACCCTGAGATCCCTGGTAAACCAATGGTAGGAAGCTCGCCAATGGAAGTAGCCACTTGTGACTTGAGGATTCCTTCGGTCACTCTTACGGCACTGCCTTCATGCGAGACGTTAGGCGGGAAATTGACGGGTGCGCCTGGGCTTGCGCCGCCTTGCTTCTTGCTCGAAAGAAAAAAGTACTTTGGGCCAGACTCTTGGTCGCGTGGTTTCACTTGAATTGCGGCGACTCGACCAAGCGAATCCCATACGGGAATAAGCAATGCGTTGGGTGGTGCTGCGAGTCTTAGAGAACGACCTGTCTTCCAAAATCCGGGGATTTCGAGCAGTTTACTGTCATGTTCTTGATACAGCTTGTCTAAGATTCTCTTACGTACCCGAGGAACTGTTCGGTATTGAAGATTCTCAATTTGCTGGTTACACAGCCCTCGACTATGGAGCGCATTTCGGTCATGCTGATCGAGTTTCGTAGAGGCAAGTAGTTGACGATAGACTTTGTCCCAAAGTCTTAAGTCAACGGGTGCCTCAATTCCGTCGCTTTCGCCATTGATGATCGTCAAGGCGGGCACTACGTGCCCCTTGAGGGAGTAGACCCAATAGTCAGCACCGTTCTTGTCAGTTTTTTGTTTGCACTGACCAGTGTCCAGGCGGCGGCAAATAGCGAATTTTCCGTCATCGCTTATGGAACACCAACTATTGTGTGTGCAAATTACACACGGTGCATCTGGAGCCACCTCCGACCATCCTGATGCCTTCATCCTTGGTCCTTACTTGGGCACACGAGCCCAAGAACGTCGGCCAAGACGATGATGTCTTCCCGTCGCCATGCCAACCTGCCAGCAAACAAGGGCGGAGGCGAAACTGCACCGCGACGCAGGGCGTGGCGGATTCTCTCCTCAGTGGGAGCGTGTTGTGGATTCGCCGCGGCGAGGATGCGAATTACTTGGCGAGTTGTTTTCATCTGGTTACTCCACCGCCACGTCGGCGGGCAACCTGTCGTAAGATTTAAACTACTTAGTTTCAGTCCCAGCAAGCAGTTATTGTTGGGTTATTGTGGTTATTCAGAATTTGTCGGCTCTGTGTGACGGTGAATCTTTTCTTTCTCTCAAGTAGAGTTGCTTTGGGGACTTGTTGCCTGTGTGCGAGCCAAGGTACCCGCGGATGGCGGGAAACTCTTTGACGATTTCGGAGTAGAATAACTTTATTTGCTGTTCGATCTTACTTCTAGGGTCGCTAATGAACTCTCTTACCGCGTTCTCCTCGAGGATCCAATTTCTTGCCTTGAAGAGCGCGAACAGAACTTTGTGGGATCGGATCCCGTCGGGTAATGGGTTGCATTGGTATTCAATTGGGTGCCGATTTTGGAGTCTGTCCCCGATAATCTGGTCAATCTCCACGAAGAAACTTGAAAGTTCGTAGCGGTTTGGACCGAGTTTCTCTCGCACAGCTGCGACTTCTTGGATCAATTGACTCGTGAGGGATTGTGGTCTTGGAGCCTCAAAGAGCTTCTTGTATGAAGGATAGAGTAGTTGTGCTGCAGGATGCTTGAAGGATGGATCGACAAGCCAATTGCCACCAAGAACTGCTCGTACACGGCCAAGAGAAGGATTCCAGCACTTCTTGATCCAACGTTTGCAAAACTCTGTATTGGCAGAAGGCTCAGGCCCAGCAGCCCCACATCTTTCTCGAGATAGAGCAAGGGACTCTGGCTCGTCCGTAAATGTTCCGGAGGAGCCTGGTGAGGCGTAGGTTGCACAACATTTGAGGGCACGACGTGCGTCGTTGAACAGCAAGCGCAATTGCTTCTTTGAATTCTTGAGAATTTTGGCTACTTCAGCCCGCCTTTGTGTCGACTTGACAAGTTCCTCTGGTTTGTCGTCGGAATGATCATGGCTCGGTTCGTGGACCTCTGCGAGTCTTGCCAAACTCTTCAGGTAGGCTTGCCACCTCTTCGACAGCGAATCAATCGAATTCGATCCATCGTCGCAGTTCGGAAAATCATCGCTGTATCTCACTTTCCAATGTTCTGAAAGGAGCTTGGCTGCAAGTTCGGTCGACTTAGCGATGGGCCCGTTCGTGTCATCAGTGAAGTAGGCAAACAAGTGCTTGTAGTCGGCCTTGGCAACTCGATCTGCCAGCAAAACGAGTCCATCGCTCGAAAAAAATCGATCAGGAAGTGAATCGTATTCGGCGAGCAGGCTTTCGAGTGTGTCTTCGGTATTCATTGACTTGGTGTTTCGTAGTATTGATGCATGGATTGTCGTTGCTGACAACGCAGACAACACTGACAAGGCATCTATTTCTTTGTGTTTGGACTTTAGTATATGTGCAGAAAAGAGGAGATGTGTAGTGTTCTCTTGAAGAGAATTAGGGAACTGGGGTTGTTGTCGGCCTTGTCAGCGTTGTCAGCAGCG
Organism: Planctomycetota bacterium; assembly: GCA_015485455.1. Lineage (GTDB taxonomy): Bacteria > Planctomycetota > DRQF01 > S139-23. The sequence continues at coordinate 4,408 of WFTN01000344.1, forward strand.
TAGGAGTTACCGCGTTTTAGACTGCCAAAGCTGCACGTACTAGCTCTTGATTGCATTTGGCGTAGATCACGTAGATGCTACAGAGCGATGCCCCAGAGCCTCTTTGACCAGAAGCACATCCTCAGTTCGCCGGTAAAGATCTGTCGCAAAAGTGTGCCTCAGCGAATGTGGGTGCAGCCTTTTACTTAGCCCAGCGAGATCTCGCCACTGGGCAAATCGGCGTTGAGCTTGGCGATGGCATATTCGAGTTCCGGTGGTGGTAGTAAAGACAGAGCCGTCGTATTTGCCCGCAAGGAAGATGCGAAGGTGGTTTTCGAGAGACTTGCTCAAGAATACTGTCCTGCTTCCGTTTCCCTTGGTTTTCCTGAGCAGGACTTCACCTGCGTCTAAGTCTATGTCTCCGACATCAAGTGCCAGTGCGGCTCCCAATCTGATTCCGGTGGCAAGCATCAGATGAAAAAGGGCATGGTCACGCATGGCTTCAAATCCCTCTGTTTTCGCCAGAGTGTTAAGGAGTCGTTCTTGTTCCGTTCCTTTTAGATGTTGGGGTGGGGCGTCCCCACAAATGGCCCGTCGAATGAGCCTTGATGGATCGTTGGTGAGATGTCCCGCCTTATGTAGATAACCAAAGAACCCTTTCAAAGAAGATCTGAGAGCGTTCATACTTCCGGCGGTCTTAGCTTTACCGTCGGTCCTGTGTGTCGCTTCTGGGGTCGTCAAGAATCCAGCTAAGTCCTCGTGCCCAATGGCAATCACATCGCCGCTGTGGCCCTTTTGTGTTGCCCAGCGAGCCAGAGATCCGACGTGTCTCTGGTATTGGCGAACAGTATGCTCAGACCTGCCATCGGCACGAAGCTGAGCGAGGTATGAGGCCAGGGCATCTTGGAGTTGCATCTTGGAATTCTCTCGAAATAGAAACTCTTGTTTGTGAGTCCATGAAGCCGGATTCTGGCGACAACATGAAGTCACATTTTCTATTTACTTGAGAGGTGCTGTCCAGCTTCAAAGCCATGTAATAGAGGGTCGCCCGGCCCGTCGCTTGACGATCCATGCTGCTAATGCCAACGCCACAACACAATCGTCGTGATAGCCGGAAGGCGCGTTGGTTCGGACATTTCCGGAATCGGAAACAGAGAACTCGAATGCTTCAAGTTCATCAATGCCCTCCGGCCAAAGATCCGGCTTCGGAAGGGCGAGGTCATTTTTCTCCAGCATGAGTGCAAGATTGTTGACCAGCGCGGCCTTCGATTTTTGCGTGAAGGGGTAGGGCATGCATCGCACACCAGCAGTGCGCAGTGCTTCAAAAACTGGTTCACCAACTCCGGTGGTGTCTGTGTTGACGAGAGCCCCGTTGTAACGATCGGTGGCAGCTTTGACCCTCGCTACCTGAATAGACCAATCGACACGGTGAAATCTGTCAGTAAAGACTACTCGTCCAGAATGGTCGATGATCACGAGCACTGTGTAGTCATTGATTTTCGCAAGATCGAGCCCCGCATAGTAGATTCCCTTGGGGTCGGCATCCTTCCAGTCTTCTGTTGCACATTCCCGAACATTCCGAAATACCTGCCCGGCCCCCTCTAAGAATTGGCCACCATATTCTTGGAGGAAGACCCGCTCAGGAAGTCGGTTTCGTTCTTCATTGATGACCTTGGCATCCAAATGGGGATTCGATGTGGAGGGCAAATTCCAACTCTGGAAATGGCGGTCATTGGATTGGCCTTTGCGAAACAAATCGTAGAACCAGCCTTTGCCTTTCGGCGTCGAGATTAGCAGTGCCCAACCCTTCTTGTCGATTAATCGTTGGGACAAGTGGCTTTCCCAAATCAGTGGCTTGAGCCTGGCTGCTTCATCCACAATCAACCAGTCCAGACCCTCACCTAACAATGACACCGGGTTATCCGCTGACTTCCCACGGATCTCGGAGATACCGCCGGAGAGATTTCTAATGACCAAACGGCGATCACTTTCACGCATGGTGATAATGCGATGCTGAAGATGCTCATGTGCGATCACGACGATCTCACGAAAAACTTTGTCGGCCAAATCGTAGGTGGGGGCCACAATCCACCCCATGCTGCGTTCATTGGGCTCCAATGCTGCAGCGAGTCCTTCTATGGCTGCACATAGCGTTTTACCCCAACGAACGCCACAGGCCACAATACGCCTCGGTGCGCGGCTGCTGTGCACTTCTACTTGGCCAGGATGTGGCTCGTAGCCAAAGTCCTTGAAGATGGCCATCTTGTTTATTCGAGGTTTCTTTTGTCGTTTAGCCTTCATGATCTAACCAACGGTCATATTCGTTTCGGATTACTTCTTCCACGCTGATCTTGGTCCGGTCAGTTGGCTCGCCTCGGATGAGGCGTTCCTGCTTAATAGAAATCTCCAACGCCCGAACAGCATCCATAGCTGTTGACAATGGCATTTGGGATAGGGCTGTGAGTGCTTTGCCCTGTATCGCCTTCAAGGAACGCAAGTGCCGGCTGTTCATCTGCTCAAGGGTTTCAACAGCCTTGTGTTCAACGGCGGTTTGGACTTTTTGATCTCGCATAAGAACACGCCGCTGCCAGTTCTCTTTTGTCGCTACTTTTGTGATTGCACGTTTGGTGACTTTGTAACGGATGGCGACGGCTTGATAAGAACGATCCGCCCCGAGTGAGAAGTAGTATTCAAACGCATCATGTGGGATCTTGCGGTTCATCAATATTCCCTCCTGTCTCCAAATGCCGGACTCGGACCCAAAGTACAAACGCCCAGCCGGCCACATCGAGAAGTTCTTCTTCGATCTCTCGTTTCAAGTCAGTGGGAGATTGCATGAGCGAGGAATTGCCGTACTCTTTTCGCCCAGCTTCAAGTCTCGCCGCGAGGTTCTTAAGGAATTCATCTTGAAGATCGAATTGTCTATTGAAGTCGGGTGGGCGTTTCATTCTTCACGCTCCCCGGCAATTTCAGCAAAAGTGCGTCCGTCACCATCGAGTACAGCTTCTTCGTCCGTTGCGGTTTGCCAGCGTTTGATCGCGACGTCAACGAAACCTGGGCTGATCTCCATGGCTCGACAC
>WFTN01000345.1 GCA_015485455.1 Planctomycetota bacterium
CCATAGGGGTAGTCAACATTTTCCCCCACTGCTTCGATCTTGCCGTCCTTGATGACAATCGTCGCGTCCTCCAAGTCATCACCTCTGATCGTGATGACTCTCTTGACTTTGATCACCGTGTAAGAACGAGGATCTTCATCTTCTTGAGGGCAATTAGAACGATAGCCTGACTCCACGAAATTCATCGCCCAAGCGACTTGAGAAGTGGACATCAGTATGAGGCCAGCTATGGCCGTAAAAACAACTCTTCTGAGCATGATCTTCCTTCTTGAGATGAGCCTCACGGCATTCAAGACGATTGTATTCTGAATCAAGATTTAGAAGCGTCGACGTTTGCCGGGTTTGTAAACCAGCTCACCGAGCTGATAAACCGCTTCGACTCCTGAGCGAAAATCCAATGGGTCACCTGTCCATGCGACGAAATCAGCATCCATACCGGGTGATAGAGATCCAATCTGTTTTTGCAAACCGAGAGAATCCGCGGCCTGGAAAGTCATACCCTTGAGAGCGGCATACGTCTTCCAGCCATAACGAACACTCATGGCACCTTGCAGTGGCAAGTCCTCTTGTGGCAAGACCCCGGCATCTGTATTCAGGCCGACTTTACGGCAACCACGATCCCAGTAACCTCCAGCGCAACTCGTGACCGAGCCATCTTGCTCATTCATCCACCAAACGCGCGGGCCAACCATCACGTGGATGTTGCGTTCAGCCACCAGCTTGCCAGCCTTAAAACCATCGAACGTCCCATGGTCAATCATGAGTTTCAAGCCAAACTCATCGTGCAGAAGATGAATACTCTCAGACACAACCTGAAACATCTGGGTGTGAACACTTGCTGGGATTTCATTGCGGAAGAGAAGCCGAAAATCTTCCCAGGTCACATCCTTCTTGGGCTTAACTTTGCTCTTCCCGGATTCAAAGTCATTCCATGCCTCATGATAGTCTTTGGCTTTCTGCAAGGTCTGACGTAGGTTGAAATTCATGTAGCTGCGGTTTGGCCCCCAGTACCAACGCTCTGGGTTACCAGCTTGAGCAATCTTCAAGGAACCTGGGGAGCGAATGATAGCATCTGCTGGTCTCTTGGCCCCCAAGCGTACCACTCCCCCAAAGCCACTCATGTTTGTTCCAGAACCAGGAATCATCAAAGCTGTGGTCACACCCCCAGCAATCGCCATGCGATTGTTGGGGGAGTCGACCTCCACCAAGTCCCCAGCCCGAAGGCCAGGGTTTGTCAACCACACATAATCGTGAAGATCCCCCCGCTGCTCCGTGGCAGTATGGTTATGAGGATCAATAAGACCAGGCAGAACCCAGTGGGCCGACATATCGACGGTCTTGTAGCCTTTGGGGATCGTCACATCACGGCGCCGACCAACTTTCTCGATCTTGCCATTGGCGACCAAGATCACTGCATTGTTAATGACCCGATCTTTGGCATCCATGGTTAGCACTTTGCCAGCCAAGATGGCGAGTTTCGCCCGTGAGACCTGGGCCGACGTCGTCGCCGCCAGCAGCAATAAGAGCAAAAAGAACTTCGAAAGGTTCTTCATCTTTTGACCTCCTGACCGCGAATAAACACGGATTTGAGTCGAGTTCTGGCGTCGAATGGTTCGCCATTGAAAATCAACAGGTCGCCGTCGAGGCCCTTCTTAAGGGCACCTACAGTGTCGTGCAAGCGCAATTGTTTGGCCGCGTCCCAAGTGAGAGCCCGCAATGCTGCCATCTGCCCCAAACCGGAGCGAACCGCCGATTTTGCCAAACGAGGCAGTAAAGCGGCACCGGTTTGATGGCCACTTGCAAAGGCAAGGGGAATGTCAGCACGCTCCAAACGTCCGGGGAGAAAGACTATCTTCTTCTCCACCACAGCGTTGAAGTTGTTTCCTAACGCCACAGAAACTTGGCCTTCCAAGTCGTCCAAAACGGTGAGAATGCCTTGAGCGCCCAACACCATAATTGGGATGCCATATCCAGCGGCCACTTGTGATGCTGCGCGGATCTGTGGGCCACCATTGATCTCGATCAAAAGTCCAGCTTTGCCAGCAAAAATGGCTCGCCATGGCTCCTGTCGTAGATCAAGCTTAGGCTTCTTAGGCCCTGTTGCTTTCACTGCCTTGGTTGAAGTCTTCTTGGCTCGGGCTTTCACTGTAATCTTCGGAGCGCCCTTTTTCGTACGCGTCCCCTCAAAGGTGATTTCCATGACACCACCTAAGTCAACCGTACCCACAAGATGTTCAGGTTTGTCTAACTTTGCCGTCAACGTGGTGTCACCGAAAGGTGTGACAATGTCCACCTCAGCTACAAGGGTCTTATTGTCGTAGGAGCCGGCAAATGTCACCTCTTCGTCTAAGTCCATGGGATTCGTCATGGTGCCGACAACATTTGTGCCGCTGAGCCGAATCTTGCATGACAAATTGTGCATCGGGCTCGGAATCGGCCCACCGCTGAGAGAAACCAGCCAGGTGCCAGAGAGTTCATCCGTGTCTCCAGATGTCGGAGCCACTTTGGGCGCAGGAGCTTTCTTCTTCTCAGTTTTCTTAGCCGGGGCGGGCGAAGACTTCACAGTCTTCGATCCATTGGCCTTAAATTTGGCGAGGTCGTCTTCGTACTTCTTCCAGGCGTCATAGTATTTCTTGCCACGGGAGAATGCCGCGGTCAGGTTCTTTCGAACCGTGCGAACACTTCCACCTAGTCGTAACTTAACGCCCACCGTTGACTTGCCGACAATTCCCTTGTCATCAGCCAGAGTCTTGATGGCGACCATCTGAGATCCGGAGCTGCCGACTGTAGCCGGGGCCACCACAACAGTCGTAACTCCAGAACGAGCAACATGGGCGAATCCTGGGCGGGATACATTCATCACATCGGCCAAAGACAAGTCTGTCCCGGCGGAGGAACGCTCCGATCCCAATCCGAGTTGCCCATGGCTGTCGACAAAACCAGGAGTCACGACGGCGTCAGGCCCGGCCTCTACAACGCGGGCATTGGGGGGATGAGGAACACCCTGCCCGACCCCAACGATCTTGCCGTCTTCGATCAAGACTTCTGAATTCAGAAATACACCACCTTTACCGTCATAGATCTTGCCAGCACGGACGAGAAGAGGACGGTTGTCCCGGGGGCGACTCCACGCTTTATGACCACTGACAAAGACTTCCTGAACATGGCTTCCCCCGGCGAGAGGATTGCCATTCAAGACCAAGAAATCTGCGTCTTTTCCTGCTGCAATAGAACCAACTCTTTTCGAGACACCAAGTAATGATGCAGGACGGGAGGTAATCGCTTGCAAAGCGACTTTTGCATCCATGCCTCCACCCACAGCCATGGCAGCAGAATAGAGTAGATCCGCGCCGGTTCCGCCAATCACAACAAAGACCCCGCGAGCTTCTAAAGTACCAGCGGCACGAGGATCCCGGTGCCATGGGCGCACCAAGTCAAAGTCTTTGTCATCCAAACGGGTGAGATTATTGTCCATGTCCAGGACGAGAGGCAAACCAGACTCGACGATAGAGTCGATAACTGATGTCGCTTCGTCCAATCCATTCAAGTAGATTCTTGTTTCGGACTTTAGGGACTTGGCCATATTGATGGCCTGGACGATATCGGCAGCTCGACGAGCGTCTATGCGAATGGGTCTGTTGAGTGCCAAGAAATTCGCCAACGCCATGGCGCGAGGATTGCTGCTGTTGGCCTTGGCTTCTTCAAGAGCCTCCCGAAAAGCAGCATCCCGTCCCAAGCGAGTTTGGGGTTTCTGTTCTGGCTGGGCTTCATAAGGCACATCGCTGGAAGAAGGGAATGGGATGTTCTTGATATCCTTCTCCCCCCGACCTTTGTCCCGATTGTAGTAGACGGACAGATCTGCGAAGCGCTGCAAAACTTCCGATGTCTCCGGCGTTCCACCAAACTTCACCACGGAGCCAACACCGCTGACAAAACGATCACCGGGAACACCTAAACGTGCACTTGTGATGCCCTTTTCCCAGCTCTTGCGAAAATCGGCATAAGGATTGAATTTGTCCGCTGCCACGTAACGTGGGCCAATACCATCTGGATCACTGCCGATAAAAATACGGCTCTCCGTGGAGACCAAACCGGGCATGACCCATGAGTTGGGGCGATCCACCACAGGCAACAAATTGGGAATGGTGCCATGGCCAATCCTGAGGATCTTGCCGTCTTCGACTTCGATCCAAGCATCTTTGATCCATCCGGCGGCATTGCCACCCTCGGCAAACACGTAGCCTGCTCGAAGCACATAGTGGGTTGGGGGTTCGCCATCAGTAATCCCCGGGGCAGAATTCGCGATGCCTGCTGGCCACAACAGACCAAAAGCAAGAACGACCGCCATAACACTCATTAGAAAGCGTTGCATGAAGCCGATCCTCAGTCTTTCTTAGTCTTGCTCTTGGAGGAATTCTTGCCCGATTTTTTGGCAGCAGATTCCTTGGATTTTTTTGCCGCTTCAGCGCTCTTACGGTCGCTTTTTTCGGTGGCGTAAATGCCATCCATGAGGTCGTTCAAGCGTTTGTCCTTGCTGCGTTCGTAAACCAATTCCCCTTGGACGACAACGCTCTCAACCCAAGTTAGGTTGTCGAGGGGGTCACCGCTTAAGATCAACAAGTTCGCTAATTTGCCTTTTTCGATGGAGCCAATGAGATGTCCAAGCCCAATGGCCCGGGCAGCATTGATGGTGATGGCAGCCAGGGCCTTCTCGCGACTTATGCCGTTGCGCACACAGCGAGCGGCTTCATACCATGGTCGAGAACTCCCGGCGATAGCGAACTCCACCTTGGCATCGTTCAGAACCTTCGGGACAAAGGTATCTTTGTCTTCCAAGGTAATCCGATCCTGCTCACGGTAGACGAAGTCTCTGGGCCTGATGATGACAGGACGCTTAAGAGATTTCATTTGCTTGACAGCTTTGTAGCATTCCCCGCCAACGATCAATGTCATATTGTCGGACAAGTGTTGCTTTTTCGCCAGCCCAAGAGCTGAAGCCACATCCATGGCTCGACCACAAACTAAGTAGCCGTCAATTTTCCCTTGGCGCAGCAAGTACAAGTTCTTGAATTTCTTCTCGAGCTTGTCGGCTTTGATCAGCTTCTTGCCCTTCTTACGAGCTTCTTCAGGAGCAACTTTGGCGTCCTTGTCGTCTTTTTTGAGCTTTTCCAAGTACAGCTCTTCCGCCCGACGATCGAGATAGCGATCCAAGCCGTCAAAAACGTCCCGCAGGATGGCTGCTTGAACCTGTCTCTTATACACA
>WFTN01000346.1 GCA_015485455.1 Planctomycetota bacterium
ATTTTGCTCCTTATTGCTTTTATTGGGGCTGCCTTGAGCTTCCTTTTGCTGCGATTTTTTCACGACACCGAGAATTCTGTCGCTCTCACCGGTGCCGCAGTTTCTTTGATTGTTCCAGTCTTGTTCATAAGTCGTTTCTAAAAAATGATTTATGGCGTCTTGCGCCAGCCGTCGGCAGAATCCAAAGAAAACATGAGAAGATTCACAGTTGGGCTCTTATCTATTAGGATAAGTCCCTTGAGTGGACTAGCTTAGGAACCCCGCTTGGAATCAATTCAAGCCTTTTCGTTCGAGCGACCCCACATTTCTGCATGTTGTGAGATAGACGATGCGTGCAAAGTCATACTTATTCAGTTTGTTGTCGGCATTGCTGCTGACCATTCTGCTTCCTCATTTCCAAGCATCCCAAGCCAACGTGAATACGTTGATGAGCCAGTCGTTGAACGACTATCGCATCGAGGTTCGTCTCGACCATGTGCGTCAGGTTCTCATCTTGGACATGAAGAACGCTCCCTTCGGCGCACGCAATTTCATTGAAGTTCAAACGTTGACTGGCAACAATGGCAACCTCAACGTCTCATACATTCCAGTTTTCCCTGGAGAAGACGGCCATCTACGCGTTGAGCTTCCTTGCACATCGTCGCTCATAGATGCCGACATTCGTCTCACAGCTTTTGCTATCGACCCCGTGGGGCTTATTCACCAGAGCCACTACTGGTCTCTGCAACGTCGCCACCTCAATTTTCTGAGTGACTCTCTGAGTCAAGGCCCAGAGATTGAAAGGGAGTTGGTTGAAGAGGCTTTCGCCTCAGTTGACGGTTTGAATCCGGCATCGGCCATGTCGATCCGGTACTACAATACTGGCGTCTCTCATCTTTACGTCTCCGACAATGGTCTTGGTTTCGGCCAAACAGCCTTCAATTCATCTGGCACGCTCTACAGCGCTGAGCCCTCTTTGGGCATGAGGCTGTCCGCTGGTCCAGCAGGTGTCTTTACGGCTAACTAAGTTTGGCGGCCACGAGCCACCGGAGATTTTGATGATTCACAACATTGACCAACAGATGAATGCGCTGCTTTCAAGCGCCTCTGTTCCACGGGAGCGAAAGCGTCTCGTGTATCAGTTCGGAGAACTGCTACACAAGATTGACGCTGTCGCATCCAGTCAAGAGACCCCCTCGCGGACTCGGCAGAAAGCTGGCAAGTTCCTCATGATCTTGTCTGAGAAAGAAGCAGGCAACAGGGATGAATTCCTGGTGGAGTCCTTCCTTTTGAACTTCGTCGGTGAAGCTATGGTGCGGGCTCACTATTTGGCCAAGCCCGTCATCGAGTTCCTGCGAACGGGCCTGTATTTCTATGGCATCGCTAACATCGAACGATTCCACGCACGGCAGTCTATGGGCTATATGACCGCCCATTCCGAGCTCCTCATGGACTACACGAGCCGCAAGGGATTGAAGGCCTTGGTTACAAGAGCCGAAGAGAAACTGGCTCAAGACAAACCGTTCTGCTTGGTGAACGACTATCTCAATGGGATGAAGAAGCACTACTGGGCGAACTTACGGAAGAATACAGACGCTTGTGATTCGTCCATGAGCTTAGAAGCCGCTGCGGCTACCCAAGACTCAGCAGTCGAAGAGGTGGTGAGCCTGGCACCTGCAGGCACCGTTGATCGAGATGCGGAAGCTACCACCTTTGAGGACCGGGTTACGATCATGTTGCGAGTCTTTGTAGAAGAGCTTTCGGAGACGCAGCAGCGGGTCTATCTCATGCGGCACCCTTTCCCGAAAGGGTCAGGTAGCCGGGATACGCTCTTGAGTTTTGATGACCAATTGGCCGCTTTTCTGGATGAGTGCGATGCTCAGCAAGGAAAAACTGCCAAATGGACGAGCATTGCAGCACGAGTTGATACCACGGAGAAGACGGCGAAGAAGGAATATCTGCGAGCACTTCATGGCCTTTTGGCTGGGGCTTGCGATTCTATCTTCCAAGGCAAGTCACCGTCTGGTTTGGTCAGGCGTATGCTCACTTTACTCAACAAGATTGTCCATGAACGAGACCTGCGAATTCGCGACAATGCTGGGCTTGGCCTGAGTAAAATTGTAGCCCGTTGGGAAGTCGCATTGCGTTTTGTTCTTAACAACGATCGGGTCAGTGCTAATCCCGATGAAGATGACCCTTTTGCCGCTGAGTCGAGCTTCTAAAGAACCATGTCGAGCGATTCCCCTTTTTCGATCGATGAGCACCTTGAGCGCTTTCAAAACGGTCAAGCTAGTCTTGATGCACAAGCAATTTCCGACTACATCAAGGCAAATCCCGACTGTCATGATCGGGTGGCTGAGTTCTTTCGTGTCATCGATGTTCCTGAGTCAGAGTATCTCCAAGAAACTCTCGATGAGCTGACAGAGAATATCTACAACCTTTGCAAAGCACTGGTGAATGAAAGTCCCGCCGACCAGCAACAAGATCATGAGAACATCCGTTTTCTTGAGCAGCCTGAAGCGGTGGAGCACTACATCGATGAAGGTGATGAAATCGTTGCGGACGTGCAAGACTACACCGGCCACGATCAAGTGCGCGGTGCGAGCATGGATAACCTGCGGGACACCATGCAACGTTCCAAGAGCGAATTCGACTTGGTCATCAGCTTATTGCAGCGGGGAATCGACTTAGATGGCCGCTGGTCTGCAGATTGCCGCAATCTCAAAGGTATCCTGCATTTGTCGAAAGAGCAGACTGAAGAAGCTGAGGTCTGTTTTCGCGACGTGATTGCCATGCGTGGCGTCGACCTCTATCTTCGGACAGTTCAAGTTCATGCCATGAACAATCTTTCCTTCGTCTGCTGTGTGAAAAAGAGGATGGATGAAGCGGTCAAGCTCGCCGTACGCTCGAAAGTTTTGGCGGAAGAAACCAACATCGATACTTTCAGCAGCCAATTTGGACTGATGTATTTTTACTTACTTCGGAACCAAGATGGTGATTTAGCCAACGCCGTTCAAGAGATCGTATCTATGCTAGAGAAGGATGATAGGCGTGATGAATTCGCCCGTTGCCTTCGTTTGCCTAGCAATAAAGAGATCTTGGATCTCTTTGAAAGCAATGGCCTCCACGAACAATTCCCTATTCTCGGCGACTGACCCACCGGTTCTCAAATGGGGTATACACCCCTTATTTAAGGATTTACCGCATTTATGTGCCGTTTTGGTTAAAGATGGCGTCTATATCTGTGATGGCAAGCAGAGAGTGGCAAAGAAAAGGGTACGCCACCTTGTTCGATGTTGGCCGAGCAAAGTGGCAAATAACTCCTGGCAGCAATGCGGTGCTAAAAGGAGATAAGCACGAACGAAAGACGAGAGACACCTCTCGTCTTTCTTCTTATGGAGCTGAAGACTCAAAGTCCACTGACGTGTCCGAAGGCGTCAAAACGATTTCTCCAATCTCTTCACCATTTTTGCTTAAAGTCACGAAGACTTTCTCGGTTCTTGGCACTTGAATTATGCCTTGCAAATTGTCGGAGGAAATTTTCATCGACCAACTTGAGAAGGAGGTTGCTTTCGGATTCTTCCAAGACCAAGTGAGCCGCAATGGAGCATCGCTTATGATCTTGGTGAAATCGTAAGACACGTCCTTGCTGGAATACAATGCAAAGGCACTCTCGTTGGCATCGTTTTCTGATTCAGGAAACTGGTGTGGGCAATATTTCGAAGGGGCGAAGCCACTCTTGTAGATTG
>WFTN01000347.1 GCA_015485455.1 Planctomycetota bacterium
ATGTGTATAAGAGACAGGGGCCATGGGGATGGGTGTGAAACCCAATCAACGGCTGGTTGTGAAAGCAACTCTAAGTCCAAGCGGCGACCCGACGGACACGAAGTCCATGACTGGCTATTCTCCCGAAAGTGTCACCGGCGCTGAAGGTCTCAAGATTACTTTAGCTCAACCTTAGGATGATCGGACCAGGGCAGATCACAATCTGAAAACCGAAGTACATTCTGGCGGCGAAACAGACGCTGCACGAAACGCAGGAGTGAATGATGAAAATTTCGAAAGTAACAGTGGTTGGTGGCGGAACCATGGGCAATGGAATCGCTCAGGTGTTCGCCATCTCTGGATTTGATGTCGTCCTCATCGACATGAAACAGGAATTCTTGGACCGTGCTCGTGCCACTATCGAGAAAAACACCGCACGACTGGTCAAGAAAGAAAAGATCAGCTCAGGTGATGCGGAGAAGGCATTGGGACGCATCACCTACGCCCAAGATCTCGAGGCCGCTCATGATTCCCAGTTAGCTGTTGAAGCTGTTTTTGAAAGCCTCGAAGTCAAAACAGAAGTTTTTAGGAAACTTGACCAAGTGATGCCTCCAGAGGCCATCATTTCCAGCAATACCTCATCTATCTCGATCACGGTGTTGGCTTCTCAAACCAAGCGACCCTCCCAGGTGATTGGTATGCACTTCATGAATCCAGTTCCTATCATGAAGTTGGTTGAAGTCATCCGTGGGGATCAAACCTCTGATGAAACAAATGCCGCTGTCTTGGACGCTTGTGAGCGCTTGGGAAAGATCCCTTGTGTTGCAAACGACTACCCTGGATTTGTCGCCAATAGAATCTTGATGCCCATGATCAACGAAGCCTGCTTTGCTCTCATGGAAGGCGTCGCTACCAAAGAGTCCATCGACAGCATCATGAAACTAGGTATGGCCCATCCCATGGGGCCTCTTCAACTGGCCGATTTCATTGGCTTAGACATTTGCGTCAACATCTTGAATGTCCTTCACAGCGGTTTGGGTGATCCAAAATATCGTGTTTGCCCCCTTCTGAAAAAGATGGTGGACGCAGGGCGACTGGGAAGAAAGAGCGGTCGCGGTTTCTACGACTACGAGGCATAAGACAAACATGGATTTTCAACTGAGCGAAGAACTGCTGCAGCTTCAGGCCGAAGCCAAGCAGGTAGCCGAAGAACTGATAGCGCCTGGTGCTCGAGATCGAGACGAGAACAAGGTTTTTCCCCATGATCTCCTCAAGATCTGTGGAGACAAAGGTTGGATGGGCTGTTTGGTGCCCAAAGAATTTGGCGGCAGTGATATCGGCAACCTGGGGCAAGCGGTTGTCTTAGAAGAAGTCGCGGCAGCTTGTGCCAGCACTCACGTAACAGTCAGTGTTCACAATTCATTGATGTCGACGCCCATGAAGAAATATGCCTCTGCTGAATTGCAAGCGAAATATCTTCCTCAAGTGGCCAGTGGAGCTTGGTTGGGCGCCTACCTCCTGACTGAACCAGGGGCAGGAAGTGATGCTGCATCGTTGAAAACGACTGCCGTTGAGGATGGGGATAGCTTCGTCATCAATGGTGACAAAATGTGGATCACAACTGGGGATGAAGCTCGCTTGGGAATCGTTTTCGCCAGAACAGAGTTGGACGAGAGCATACGAGGCCCCAAAGCTATCTCCGCCTTCGTCGTTGATTTTGAGGAGTCTGGTGGCGTCACCTTTGGCAAGCGTGAACCCAAGTTGGGTATTCGCGGTAGTAGCACGGTGGCCGTTTTCCTGAAGGACGTGCGCGTTCCTAAGGGCAATCTTTTGGGTGAAAGAGGCCGAGGGTTCAACATAGCCATGGATCTCCTCAACGGAGGTCGCATTGGTATTGCTATTCAAGCCATCGGCATAGGGCGTGCTTCATTCGAACATGCCTTAGGCTTGGTCGGTTCCCTTGAGCGCGCTGGGAAGCCCATGACCAAGAGCCAAATCGTTCAGTTCAGACTGGCCGACATGGCAACACGCCTGGACGCTGCCCGCTTACTCGCCCTCAGGGCGGCCGTCCTCAGGGACAATAATGAACCACACATTAAAGAAGCGTCCATGGCCAAGCTTTATGCTTCGACAATCGCGAATCAAGTTTGCCGCGAGGTTTGTGAACTTCTGGGAGACGCCGGAATTCGTGACGATGGAATCGCTGAACGTTTGTTGCGAGATTGTCGGGTGAGCGAACTGTACGAAGGAACAACAGAAGTCCAGAAACTCGTCATCGCCAAGCAACTCTTCGCAGATTGCGAGGCATAAAGGTATCTCATGAAAAGCACATACTTCTATCCAGCTCCCAGTGAAGACCAGCAGATGATTCTCGATTTGGTTGTCGGTTTCGCCAAGGACGAATTGACTTCCTTAGCGGAGGCAATCGATCACCAAGGGGAGATCCCCCAGGCACTTCAGGAGCAGATGGCAGAAATGGGCCTCCTCGCCATCCCTATCAGTGAAGACAACGGCGGTGCCGGATTCGACTTCACCAGTTACGTTCTTTCCTTGGCAGAAATTGCCAAAGCTTCGGGTACTGTAGCCATGCACTTGGCCAACCAAACAACATTCTTTTTGGAACCTCTCGCCCAATTTGCAACAGGGCACAGGGCTTTCGACGAAGTGGCAAGCGGTGGGGCACTGGGAGCATTAGCTCTTCTCGAAGACGCAGGGAGTTTCTCTGGGGAAGGCATTCAAACTTCTGCGGACGGTCTCAAACTCTCTGGTCAAAAATCAGGAGTTTTGGGCGGGGAGGATGCCAAGTGGATCTTGGTGGGGGCGAAAGAAGGGGATGGAATCTCATTTTTCGCATTTGAAAAGGATCGGGCTGGAACCTACCTTTCCGAGACTTCTAAGCGCCTGGGATTTAGATCGCTCTCTAGCAGCACTCTTACTTTCGAAAATGTCACCCTGAGCGATGAAGACCGAGTCGGACAGGCTGGGGATGGTGCTGCGATCTTGGCTTTTCTTCACACGAGAGGACTGGTTGCCCTCACGGCCATTGCCGCCGGTATCGCAGATGCCGCCGGTGAGGCGGCGGCCCAATATGCCACAGAAAGAAAGCAATTTCGGCGGGCCATTTCTGAATTCGAAGCGATCAAACAGCGTTTGGCATCCTCAGTTTTGGCCCATGGAGCATCCATGAGCTTACTGTTGTCCTGCTCCCGTATGATCGACGATGGAATCCCCTGTGATCAATTGGCGAGAGTGGCCAAAGTGACGGCAACTTCGGGAGCGTTAGAAGCCACCGACGACGCTCTTCAGGTTTACGGGGGCTACGGATTCAGTCAGGAGTATCCAGCAGAGCGCTTCTACCGGGATGCGTGCTGCTTGGGCGTCTTCCTCGGGGGGAATGACGACAGCATTCAAGAATTGGCCATGACAATTCTGCCCCAGTGAAAAGAATGGGGTTTTTCACCGATAGATTCGACGAGAGCGCCTGTCTCTTTGCCAGAGAAAACGTATGATCTAACGATCGTGTCCAAAGGAGCAGAAGTGAGATGAGAATTGGCGCCTACTTTGTTGTGCCCTTGTTCGAAGGTCAGATCCTGAGAGATGGTGGCGTGACTTTTGGAGCTATTCCAAAGGCACAATGGACCACTTTAGCTACACCCAACGAACAGAATCTCATCACTATGGGACTTTGCAGTTTTCTCGTCCAAGGACATGGGGTCAACATCCTGGTGGACACCGGCATCGGGAGTAAATTGAGTTCTGACTTCGAGAGCAAAGAAGGCATTCTTCGCCGCGCCCATCTGGAAGAACTTCTAGCCCAAGTTGATATTTCCTTTGCCGATATCGACGTGGTGGTCGTCACCCACTTGCATTTTGCTTCCGCTGGAGGCCTCACACGCATGAATGAAGAAGGAGCTTTGGAGCCATCCTTTCCAAAGGCTCGCATTGTCGTTCAAAAAGATGAGTGGGAGCATGGCATTCACACTAATCTTCGTACCCGGCGACTCTATAATAAAGAGAATTACGAAGCTCTCCTTTGGCACCAGCAGTTGGAGCTTATCGAGGGTGATGTGCAATTGTTTCCCGGGTTTTGGGTGCGTTTGACCGGAGGCCATACCGAGCATCACCAGATTGTTCAGATCGAATCAGAAGACGAAGGTGCTATCTTTTTCGGTGACTTGATCCCAAGCGTCAACCATCTTCCACTCAATGTCATCAGTAGTCTTGATTCCTTTCCCATGACGACAATGGACAAGAAGGCTGAGTGGCTGAATGTCTGCATCAAGAACCATTGGGTTGCCTTCTTCTCCCATGACGAAGCGGTCGCGGGTGCGCAGATCACAGGTTCGATCAGGGGACCTGAAGGGTTGACCATTGATACTCTTCTCAACCATCCACGTTGAAATCTCGAGGTTGGGTCGAGGTGCCATGAGACTTCATTCTGTCAACAAGTGAGCGAGGCGAGCATCCGTCCTTGGAATGACATTTGAGATTTAGCTCTTATTAGAATTCCACCGTCATCAGATCTTGTGCGAGAACTAAGTCGGGGAAGATTTCTTGCCCTTCATCTAGCAGCCCCTTCAACTTTTCCCGATCGTAGCGCGTTGAAAAGTGAGTGGCAACAAAGCGCTTGGCTCCAGCCGCTTTGGCCACAGCACATGCTTCTCGAATCGTTGCGTGCTTACGCTCTTGGGCAAGATGATGAAACTCGTCGCCATAGGTTGACTCATGAATCAGAAGGTCGACATGAGAAGCCAACCGCTTGGCACCTAAGCACAGGGTCGTAT
>WFTN01000348.1 GCA_015485455.1 Planctomycetota bacterium
CGCCTACGATATGTTCCCATGCATTGAAGCTCTAGACGCCATGCGAGAAGGTTTAGAGAACAACTATCTCCATATGCCTATCCCTCTCGGCCGCAGATTCCTTGGTTTCGGCCCTGGTGGAGAAACCGTGATTTTATCGAATGACCGCTTCGAGCCTAGATGGCTGGAAATCTGGAACATCTTGACAAGAGAACATACTGCCACTCTCGAGACTACCCTCACGGATATCGAAGAGATCCGCATCGCGAGCGATGGTGGTCAGCTGATCGCGTTTGAAGAGAAATTAAACGATGGTGGTGGACGTAACTTCGAAGTGTGGGACCTCTCAAACTTACAAAAAGTTGAGTTTAGACTTGACATGGTTCAAGGGCGACAGAAGTTTGATCTCGCGGGCTACTGGGACAACGACACCTTTTGGCGCTTGGAAGCCGACCAACTCACTTTGATCAATCTCGCAACACTCCCCACAGCACGAAGAATCAATCTGGAAGGTCTACTCCAAGCGCCTCGCGATCTCCTCTGGACGCCCCAGACCAAGGAAATTTGCACAGTCACAAATTCTGCCCTCATTTTTTGGGACCCCCTTAATGGAAAGAGGACCCGAACCGTAACTTCACTTAGACTTCCTAAGGGCAAGGCAGAGAGAAACACGACTAAACTGAGCATCGTTTCTGTCGACAGTTGCAATGGAGGAGTTGCGTCTTTCACCATAGATGAAGGATCGACAGGGTTCTGGAATATCGTTGTTCGCTTGTACGACAACACCGTTCTATATCGAGCACCTGACACCTCTTTCCAGGGCGGCGTGCCCAAGGTTACTCAAGGTGGCTCCTCATTCATCATCTTTCGACCTGACCCTGCAACAGGAAAGGAGTTCTTTGAAAAAAGATCCAGCCTAAGTGCGGAGTCACCCTCTCTTTGGACCGTAACTGCGTGGGGTGCTCAAGAATCCCACGAATGGCAACAGGGGCTCTGCGTTTCGCGCAAGAACGGCGTGGAGTTCTTTAAATTAGACACCGTTCAAAAGCAAGGCTGGCCTGTCCCCATCAAACTTGACGACCCAAAGGGAGCGCCTTTTGGAGGCACATTCTTCGCGTTCGATTCGTTCGCGTTTGATTACAAAGGCCCTTTCTCAAATGGATGGATTGCGAACTACTCAGGCAACTCTTGGCGCCCCTTCGAACTTGGGTATTCAAGGAACCTGCGATTTACCTTGGGAAGATTCGACAATGATAGCCAAATCCTTGTGGCTAACACCTTCTTGAATTCGGGCCTGGCCAATGACCTCAGTAAGGCTGTTCTCATCCGTGTCCTCGATACCAAGGCCGATAGAACAGTCCTTCGACTCGAAGATCCCATACTCGGTTTCTTGATTCCGAATGATACTTCATCAATCCTAGTTGTGAGGAACGGGAACCGAGAATTTGAAGTTTGGTCCACTGCAAGCGGCAAGTTACTCACGACTCTTGACGCCGACACACACACTGGTAACGCATGGGGATTCGGCAACCAACGCTGGCTCGCATTTCCGAAACAGCCGAATGGGAACAGACAGTCCGTGAGCATCATTAGCCTCATCAGCGGGCAACACATGCCAGAGCTGTCGATTTCACCTTGGACCCAACCACTATTCCACCCAACTCTGCCCATCATGATCGTTAAGTCGCTTGGCGGCATGTGGAAAGTCTGGAACGAAGGTGAAGTTGACGATTTGACACTCAACTCGGCCCACGGCGACAAGCCGTTCCTTCTTGCTGGCTCTCCTCCATTCATAGCCGTTCCCAAAGAGCGAAAAGAAGGTGGCACGGTAGTCCATTTCTTGAATTTGCGAGGTCAAGAGATCCACTCACCTGTCACTTGTCCACGGAGCTTCAGGACATTCCTCGCCACTTGGCATGCTCCCAGAACAGTTGAGACTTCCCCATCAATTAAGGTCGGTGACCTTGCGAGGATCCTAAAGACATGGAAAGGGCCAACGAGCCCATGGGGGATCCCCTCCGAGTTTTGGCTGTTTTCATCGCCAAAATTGCAGATTCTCGAAGTGAAACCTTCCTCATCTGGAGGAAGTAACCGCCATCTCATCTTTTCAGAAGATCTTCCGGTCAGTGTTAGCAGTGCTATCCCAAAGCGGAGCAACCGCTTAGAACGTACTTCTGCGCTGTCTTTCGATGGCAAACTCCCGATTGCCACGGTCCAGGTCGGCAATGTGATCCATAGAACCCCGGCGAATATGCCTGCGTACATTCGAGCCATGAAGCTCGCCCTTCCATCTATTCGTGAACTCGTTGAATGGGGTATTGTTGAAGAAGAAGACTGCCCAAATATTGAGTGGTGCCTGAGCAACCATTCTACCGTCGCTAAAGCTATTGATACATTGCGCAACGACAAGACGCTCCCTGCGTTGGTACGAGAATCCGCGATTCAAGAGGCAAAGCGAACAGACCCGTTCTCATTCTTAGTCAACAAAGCCGAAAGAATTTCAGAGAATCTCAGCTCGCCCACAGCTGTCCAATCACTGAGGGAACAACTTGCCCTTGGCCACGAGATGGTCGCCAAAGGTCGTTGTTACTCAACTTTGGAAGGACTCAGATTTTGTGTTGCCGAGGCTTGCCTGTGCTGGCACGAAAAAGACTATGCCACCATCATTGACAAGGTCATTCCCCGCGCAAAGTCAGATCTATTGAACGAAAAAGGCTCTTCATTCTTGCTTCCTGCGACTAGGACATTACTTACTATCTGGGTACGAGCACTCATCAAACTCTCACGAGTTGATGAAGCTATGAAAGTTATCGCCGAAGCGGACGAGAAGCTCAACAAAAAAGGGTGGCGAGAGCTGAGGACCGAGCTTCAAGCGCTTATAACTGCAGTCAAACGATCAGAACGTCACTGAGCATGCGGTCCTCCGCGTTCTTCTTGGGCCTTGCGAACGATTCATTCAGGTTTGCCAAGAAAATTAACAATTCCTGTTCGGTCCTGCTCTGTTTGGCGTTCATCGCTACAGAAACACAAAGGAACATAAGAGTTCGCATGAATTCTCAGAAAAGGGGAACATTCAATGTCCACGAAACAAAAGATGAAACACATTCAGTTGAGATTTCTCGCCCCGCTCATTATGGTGGGTGCACTCTTGGTTCAACTGAGCACGACCTTGCACGCTCAAGCCTTTGGGGTCAATTTGCTCACAAACCCTGGATTCGAAGCACCAAATTTGGCTGGTTGGAATCCAATCTATTCATCAGCAATTCAGCGGCCTTACGGTTGGACTAATTTGCCAAGCACCAATGTTAGCCTGTCAATCGGTGGTGGTGGACTCATGGTTGTCGACTCAGGGGGAGATGCCGTCATAGAACAAACCGTCGCCCTCACATCTGCTTCAGTTGGGGCCAATATCTTGGCTTCCGGATTCTTCGGCGGCGGGCACGGCGATGCATCGCGCCTTGTCCTCATCTTTAAGGACAGCAGTGGCAATACTATGCTGCAACACGCCCTACCGTACGTTGATGATACTTCAAGAAATCGGGAAACCGTGCTGATGCTAAGGGAAACGTACATC
>WFTN01000349.1 GCA_015485455.1 Planctomycetota bacterium
TATAAGAGACAGATCCAAGAATGTCCGTTCCGAACAATTCAACAAAATAGTTCCCGATTGTCATTTTCGTCGAGATCGCTTCACCAAGTTCATTAGTCTCAATCTCGTCGACAACGGTGGTTGTTCTGTTAATTCCACTTCCTCTCAGAAATATGCGTATGCCCACGCCACTCACCGGAATATGGTCACGATCCGCAACTGTGAAGTAGTATGGCATTGTCGAAGGAATGTGAATCTTAACGGAATCCCGGTCGTGGCCAGAGGCAACGTCAAAACTGGCGCTTTCGGCCGATGGCCCGAATTTCGGTTCGCACAGAGCTTTCCATTTTCCAGGTGGGACTTGTCTTATTTGGAATAGCCCGTCCTGAGAGGTAACAGCGTCATGGGTGCTCGAAACGGAAGCCAGGCGTGCGTTTAGACCAAATACTGAATTCTCTTTAACCAAGACAATTCTAAGGTTGCCTACCGGTGCATCGCCCTCTCGAGTGACTGATCCGCTGACTATACTCAAGGGGAGCGCCCTCACGACGACGTCGGCTCTTGGTACTGCATCACTAAGGAAAATCATGAGGCGGCGAAACTGCCTGTCGACGCGTACTCGGTGTTTCGGCAAAGATTGACGATTTTTCGATGCCCCTTCCTTTTGTCTTTGGAAGGCACTCCGTGTTGGCTCAAATTCCTTCAACATAGAATCAACATCCAACGTAAAGTCGCCATCCCCGAGAGACAAGAAGCTCCAGCCTCCAGCAACGTTCGTGAACGCGAAAGTTCCGTCTGAATTGGTAGTACCTATCACTCCCTTATGATACCCAGTGACACTGTTCGATACACACCGAATCGCCACGCCAGGTAGTGGGATGTTTGTCTGTCCGTCAACAAGCACACCCGAAATTGAGCAGCCCTTCGATACAAAAACTTCAATGGATCTTCCTTGTCCCAAGCAGATCGGAAACTGGAAATTCAAATGTCTCAACGCACTTGGATCATCAACCGTTGACAAGTGCCATGCGTCAGAAAGAAGTTCGATTCTCGCCTGTTTTGCAAAAGGGTATCGTGCGATAGTGGCTTCGCCCTGTTCATTTGACATTCCGAGCATCCAAATGCCACCTGATGGATCCAGCAGACGGAACGGCAATTGAGAAACGGACTCACCGCCGATTGACGCCACGAATCGAACTCTTAGTTCGGCCCCGGATGGAGTTGAGAAGACAATGCGATTCTCGCGGTCAAGTTCGTTGTCGAACAGATTCTCGTCGACTATTGTTCCGGATGTAGGTGTCGTGATTTCAATTCCGACATTCTTGCGGCGACGATTCAAACATTGAAATTCGCCGTGTACGCGCGGGCCACATTGTACCCTCAAGATACTGGAGTTCCGATCATTCTCTGTGTACAAGATCCACGACACCAATGGCTTGAGAATCTGTTGACCTTCTGCATCAACGACAATCCCGACCGAAGACTCTGTCTCCATGGTTAGTTTGAATTGGGAATTACGATCATCGTTCCGGGATATATCGCTAAGTCTCCTGAATACAGGATCGTGATCCGGATGTCGGGCCATTATGAATAGATCTGGTAACGAAGAGAGAGCTGATCTATCCAAAAAGAACATCCCATGACTATCCGTTTCCACTTCAGATAGGATTGGAGATGGAGTTGAAATCGACGGACTCAGAGATTTGATGATGCTAACCGCAGCTCCCGAAATCGGATGATCCGCGGCGTCGCCAACAAATCCGGCCAACTTGCCCGGCTGAGAGAATTGGCGTTCCCTGTTGGACAGTGCTTCAGTGTTCAGTGGTACGAGAGAAGACTGCGGGCTCGTTGCCTCGCTCGCAGCCTTCGAGCTTCCTACGAGCTTTTGGTCGTCTTCTTGAGAGAATCCCACATACAGCCAACAGAACAACGCAAGAACTACCACGATGACTATTGACACAAACACTTCTGTTCGAGATTTCATTGAAGCCCCCCACTGATGTTACTTAAAGGACGACCACTGTATCTGGATAGACCCCGACTTTTTCGTAGCTAATGGCGATTGTCTCACCTGGGTCACATGAGAACGGGACCGCCATGCCGGGGTTCCATTTTCCGAATGGCGGGATTCCAACTTCGCCGATTTTCCTAGGGGCCGAGCTGGTTGAGTAGCACCAAACTCTAACAATGACCAGGCAGGCTGTACTGTTGCTTATGCCAGTTGACGTGAATGATGTCAAACCCAGGTTTGCGGGCGGCGACGTGGGTATTCCGGCCGAATCGGCCAGCTGAATCGTCGCCCCCCCATTATAGCTCGCTGTGACCTGAGCACTCGCAGCGGCTCCCATGGCTATGA
>WFTN01000350.1 GCA_015485455.1 Planctomycetota bacterium
CGGAGATGTGTATAAGAGACAGTTTCTGGTTTGTTGAAAGGTGTTTATGATCCGTCGTCGGGCTTAACTTCCGGCAGAGAATCGCATTTTTTGGCAGAGGATAGACATGGCTGACGAAATTGACATCGATCCGGAAGAAACGGGCGAATGGATAGAGTCCCTTCGCGCTGTGGTCAAGCATGATGGGCAAGAAAGAGCCCAATACTTGATTCAGAAGTTGATCCGAGAAGCACGGGCTTGCGGGGCTTATCCCGAGCAAATCCTCAACACGGATTATGTCAACACGGTTCCAGCGTCGAAGGATTCGATTTATCCTGGTAGTGATGACATGGAAAGGCGGATTCGCCGAATCAACCGTTGGAACGCCGCTGTGATGGTGGCACGGGCCAACAACAGATTTCCTGGGTTGGGCGGTCACATGTCCACCTTTGCCTCGTCTGCCACCATCATGGATGTGGCTTACAATCATTTCTTTCGCGGAAAAAACGGCGAGGAGTCCGGCGACCAAGTCTACATTCAAGGACATGGATCTCCTGGGGTCTATGCCCGGGCTTTCTTGGAAGGGCGCATGAGTGAAGAGACCCTTGATCACTTCCGCCGGGAAACCGGAGCAGAAGATGGTTTGTCCTCCTATCCCCATCCACGTTTGATGCCTGATTTTTGGGAGTTTCCCACGGTGTCCATGGGTTTAGGACCTATTTCGGCCATTTATCAAGCTCGGTTTAATCGCTATTTGCACGCCCGCGGTCTTTGTGACACATCCAATTCACGGGTTTGGTACTACATGGGGGATGGTGAGTCGGACGAGCCAGAATCCTTGGGTTCCTTGTCGATTGCCGCTCGGGAGAATCTTGACAATCTGATCTTTGTGGTGAACTGCAATCTCCAACGATTGGATGGGCCGGTTCGTGGCAACGGAAAAATCGTTCAAGAGCTTGAGCGAGTTTTTGCTGGCAACGGTTGGAATGTTGTGAAGTGCCTCTGGGGCCGAGATTGGGATCCTCTTTTCGCTGCTGATGATGATGGGGTCTTAGTGGAAGAACTCAACAAAGTTGTTGACGGGGAGTGGCAGAAATATGGCTCAGAATCCGGCGACTACACCAGGCGAGAATTCTTCGGCAAAGATCCGAGAATGCTGGAAATGGTGGAAGAAATCAGCGATGACAAGATTCTCCGCCTACGCCGTGGTGGCCATGACCCGGTCAAGGTTTATTCGGCCTACAAGGAAGCCTGCAAGACCAAGGGTCGTCCTACAGTTATTCTCTTCCACACAGTGAAGGGCTGGACTTTGGGCGAAGGATTCGAAGCCAGCAACGTCACCCATCAAATGAAGAAGTTGACCTTCGATCAGCTCAAGAAATTCCGTGATCGTTTGCACCTGCCCATTGCCGATGAAGATATCTTGGATGCTAAGTACTACCATCCTGGTGAAGACAGCGATGAGGTGAAGTACATCCAAATGTGCCGTCGAGCATTGGGGGGATACATCCCCAGTCGCCGATCCCAAGAAACGACAAAACTTGGGAAACCCGATGAGGCACTTTTTGAGGAATTCGATGGTGGCAGTGGTGCTGGTCGCGGCGTTTCGACGACCATGGCTTTCGTTCGGCTACTGTCAAAATTGTTGAAAGACAAAAAGGTCGGCAAGCATGTGGTGCCGGTTGTTCCTGATGAAGCCAGAACTTTCGGCATGGACTCTCTGTTTCGTCAAGTGGGCATCTATGCTCATGAAGGTCAGAAGTACGAGCCGATCGATCGCAACATGTTGCTCTACTATCGAGAAGCTGCGGATGGTCAACTCTTAGAAGAGGGTATTACCGAAGCGGGAGCTATGTCATCGTTCATCGCTGCAGGAACGAGCCACGCAACTCATAACGTGCCTATGATTCCTTTTTATGTGTTCTATAGCATGTTTGGTTTCCAACGAATTGCTGACCTCATTTGGTCTTTCGCAGATAGCCGGGGGCGAGGTTTTCTCTTGGGAGCGACTGCAGGTCGAACGACTTTGAATGGCGAGGGACTTCAGCACGAAGATGGACACAGCCATTTGATGGCCACAACAGTTCCGTCCATTCGAGCCTATGACCCGGCTTTTGCCTATGAGATTGCAGTCATCATCAAGGACGGTTTAAAACGGATGTACCAAGACTGCGAAGATGTTTTCTACTACATGACTTTGCAGAACGAAAACTATGAGATGCCAGCAAAGCCAAGCACAAGAAACTTGGATGAGGGCATTATCAATGGGCTCTATCGCTTCAAGAAAGCAGAAACGAAGAAAAAGCACCAAGCTCAAATTTTGGCCAGCGGCTGTATCATGCTTCAAGCACTGCGTGCTCAAGAAATCTTGAGCGAGAAGTTCGATGTCGCAGCAGATGTATGGTCGGCAACGAGCTATCAACTTCTGCGCAATGACGCTTTGGCTTGCGAGCGTTGGAATCGTTTGAATCCGAAGAAGAAGAGCAAAGTCCCATTCGTCTCCAAGGCTCTGAAAGATGCTAAAGGGCCTATCGTAGCGGTCAGTGACTACATGAAGATGGTGCCCGAACAGATCACCCGTTGGATTCCAAACACTTTCGTTCCTCTTGGTACGGATGGATTCGGTTTGAGTGATACCCGTGAAGCGCTGCGACGTCATTTTGAAGTAGATGCGGAGTCGATTGTTATTGGTGTTTTGGATGGCTTGAAACAAGATGGCATTGTCGATGCCAGTTTTGTGGACGGGGCCATCAAGGAGTTGTCAGTTGACCCTGGCAAGATCGACCCGATGTCCGTCTGAGAGCTGTTATGAGTCGGATGAAATTGCCTCAAGTTTTGGCTGCCTTAGAAGAGATTGCTCCCCTTTCCTTGGCGGAAGACTGGGACAATGTGGGCTTGCTTCTTGAACCCAAGGAGAGGGCCAGCGTCAAAGCTTGCATGTTGACCATCGACTTAACCAGGTCGGTCTATGACGAAGCGGTGGAGCAAGGATGTGACCTGATTATCAGCTACCATCCGCCTATTTTTTCAGGCCTCAAACGATTGACTCGGCGAGATGCCCAGCAGGCGATTCTTCTTGATGCAAGTCGCCGTGGGATTGCCATCTACGCGCCTCACACAGCGTTGGACGCTGCCATGGGTGGTGTGAACGATTGGCTCATGGAAGGGTTGGGGGTCAAAGACGGACGGCCAAATGCACCTACATCTGCTCATCGTAGTGGCATGGACACCAAAATTGTGGTTTTCGTTCCTGATACTCATGTGGATGTCATACGAGATGCCCTTGTTGCGGTTGGCTGCGGCCATATCGGCGACTATTCCAATTGCTCTTTTGAGTTGGAGGGTCAGGGGACGTTTCGCGGTGGCAAAGATAGCAAGCCCGTTGTTGGAGCCGCCGAACAACTCGAGCGGGTGGAAGAAATTCGACTAGAGATGGTTTGCCGTAGTTCTCAGTTGGGGATGGTCGATGATGTCATCCGTTCTTGCCATCCCTATGAGGAAGCCGCCTGGGATGCCTACGCCTTGCGGCCCAAACCGTCGCCCAGGTTGGGGCAAGGCCGTCACGGCACTTTCACCCGGCCCCTTTCGGTGAACACCTTAGTCAAGAAGGTGAAGGGACTCTTGGGCCTATCTCATGTCCGCTTAGCTGTGGCAACGAAACATGAAGAAGGCGCTTTGTTGGAATCTGTTGCCCTTTGTGCCGGGGCAGGTGCCAGTGTCCTCTTGAATCGCAAGGAAGACTTTATCTTGACTGGGGAGATGCGGCATCACGATGTTTTGGCCTTTGTGGCTCGCGGCCAAACGGTTGTCCTCTGCGATCACAGCAATACAGAACGTGGCTTTCTGTCTGTCTATGCTGAGCGGCTGCAACCTCTTTTGGCTGGAGTTGAGGTCTATTTGTCGAAATCAGACCGCGACCCCCTGGTGATTGTCTAAGCTACTTTTCCAAGTAGGGTGCCACGATTCGCATCACTTTGCTGTCTTTTGGTATCAAAGACTGCCAGTGCTTAGGACCATAGTCCCTGAGGTCCAAGAACTGAGCTGTGGCAAACTCCCAGCCCCGAATTTGGACTTCACCGTCGGAAGAAACGTCAATCACCAAAGTGGCATCACGTCTTTGATTACCGATTCCGCAAGCTAAGTAGTAAAGCTGGGATCCCTCGACCTTGCTGTCTTGTTGCAGAAAGAGGTGAACGCGATCCGGGAAGGCCCCCACATCACCTCCGAAGAAATAGATGGGAACTTTCTTGGAGGCTTCTCTAAGCAAAGGACGGACGTCGCGATTAAACGTGGGGAGTTCTCTCGGACGTTTTATGAAGACTTGTAATGACGTGGGATCATTGCTGCCAGCAGCGCAGACAGCCGTCTCTTGGGTGCCTGCCCAAATGACTTTGTGCCCAAAGATGAAAAGACTCTTTGGGCCGTCTTTCCTTCCACACTGGGAAACTTCATGTTTGACGAAATCCAATTGATCACCGCTTAGGTTCCAAGAGTCTAATTCTGTGTCAAGGACAAGAAACCTGGATGTGCCATAGTCGAATCCGAAATAGGTGAGACCAAATCGAGCTTCCCACTTTCTTCTTCGGGCAACGTCGTGATTGCCCACGGCATTGATCACTGGAAAAGTCAGCTGGGTTAGCTGTCTCAGGGTTTTCTTGATTTCGTTGTTGTCCCACTTGTAGAAAATATCTCCCAAGAGGACGCAGAAAGCGGGGTTGAGTTCATTGAGCTGAGCGATAGCTTGCGTGAAGCTTGGAGACGGCTTCGTTGCTTTCTTTCCTGGTTCGCCGTAGAGGTGGCCAAAGGAGATGAAACGAAATGCACCATCTTGCTTGGGAGGCAAGGGTCTTTGGTTTAGGGACTGTCTCTTATA
>WFTN01000351.1 GCA_015485455.1 Planctomycetota bacterium
CTCTTGGGCAAGATGATGAAACTCGTCGCCATAGGTTGACTCATGAATCAGAAGGTCGACATGAGAAGCCAACCGCTTGGCACCTAAGCACAGGGTCGTATCCGTGCAGTAGGCGAAACTTTGCCCTGGTTTTGGAGGCCCCACGAGATCGGAAGGGGACACGGAACGGCCATCTTTGAGAGTGATGGTTTCGCCACGCAAAAGTTGTCCTCGCTCTGGGCCAAAAGGAACTCCAATCTCGTCGGCTTTTGAAGCATCAAAGGATCCCAATCTTGGTTTCTCTTCGAGACGGTAACCGTGAGTCGGAAGGCGATGGTCCAGAGGCTCAGTCAAGATTCGATACTCGGAAGTTTCGCCCAAGACACCCGAGAAACCTGGAGCAATTTCATTCACTGTAATCGGAAATGTTTGGTGTTGACGACGAGGGAAATTCATCACGAAATCCACGTACTTTGCCAAACCTTTTGGGCCGAAAATTGTCAGAGGAGTTTCTCTTTGATTGAGACTCAGGGACGACAGAAGGCCGGGAAGACCATAGAAATGGTCGCCGTGCAAATGAGTAATCAAAATGGTGTTCAAGCGTCCCCGCTTTGCACTTGCTCTCATGAGCTGGTACTGGGTGCCCTCACCGCAATCGAAAAGCATCGACTCGCCTTCTCTTTCCAAGAGTGTGCCTGAAAGAGCGCGTTTGAATGTTGGAATGGCAGAGGATGTACCCAGAACTGTAATTCGCATAGATTTGTCTAACACAAACAACGACAGGTAAAAGGTTTGAGGCTATTTGTCAGCGATTTCCTGCGCTTTATTCTCCCCTATGACCTTGTTAGAATCCGCCTCCTGACCCAGCTGAGTGACACAGTGGCAGCAATCCATGACGTCACGTTTAGGCGGTCAACAAAAGACAGCATCCACACAAGACGAGGTCGAAAAACGATGACAAAGGCAGTCATAACTCATGCTTTGCGCACACCGATCGGCAAGTTCATGGGATGTTTCAATGAACTCACAAGCGTCGATTTAGGCGTTGCCGTCGTCCAACCTCTGCTGTCCGCGGCCAAGATGGAAGCGGACCGCGTGGACCAACTTATTTTTGGCAATGGTCGTCAAGCCGGTGCCGGTCCCAACCCAGCCAGACAAATTGCCATCAAGAGCGGCATTGATCAGCGTGTTGTCGCGTACACCATGAACATGGCTTGCGCATCTGGCCTCAAGAGCATCGCATTGGCAGCCCAAGCCATCGAGTTGGGGGAAGCAAACGTCGTCGTAGCGGGTGGCACAGAGAGCATGAGCCGCTTGCCCTACATCTTGCCTAAGGCCCGGGATGGTTACCGTTTGGGGCATGCCCCTTTGGTTGACGCCATGTATCAAGACGGTTTTCAATGCCCCTTAGCTGATCAACTTATGGGAGCGACTGCAGAAAACCTCGTTGAGAAGTATGGACTGACTCGTTTGCAACAAGACAAGTATGCGGCGACTTCCCAAAACCGCAGTGAAGATGCTCGGGCTAAGAATCTCTTTGATGATGAAATCGTGCCTGTCACGTTTACTTCCCGCCGTAAAGAAATCACGATTGATGCCGACGAGCATGTTCGTGACGGTGTGAAAGCTGAAAGTTTGGCAAAACTCAAACCGGTTTTTAAGTCCGACGGTTCTGTCCACGCCGGCAACAGTTCGGGTATTACGGACGGCGCCGCCGCTCTGCTTCTCATGTCTGAATCTGAAGCCAAGTCGCGGGGCCTCGACATCTTAGCCTACGTTGAAGGTGCAGCGGCTGCAGGGGTCGACCCGAAAATCATGGGCATCGGGCCAATCCCAGCTACAGAGAAACTCAACCAAAACCTGGGCTTAGGATTGAGTGACTATGATCTTATTGAACTGAACGAAGCCTTCGCTGCTCAAGCGTTGGCTTGTCTGAAAGAATGGGGCATTGACAACGAACGCGTCAATGTGAATGGTGGGGCCATTTCTTTGGGGCATCCCATTGGTGCCACCGGGGCCAGGATCGTCGTCACCCTTCTTCACGAAATGAAAAGACGTCAATCGAAACGAGGCTTAGCTACCCTATGCGTAAGCGGGGGTCTAGGTATGTCCATGTCTTTCCTAAGAAACTAAACTCAACCGCGCTTCGGCGTGTTCCAACTTGACAAAGGAGAATCTCATGTCTGCATCGAAAGCAACGATCGTCACCAACAAAGGAACCATCGAAATTGACCTCTGGCCAGACCGTGCTCCGAATCACGTCGACAACCTGAAGAAACTTGCCGACAAAAAGTTCTACGATGGCCTGATTTTTCATCGGGTCATTCCAGGATTCATGATTCAAGGCGGATGCCCGGACGGAACTGGGATGGGTGGCCCTGGATACAACATCGATGCCGAATTCACAGATGCCATGTTCACCAAAGGTGTCTTAGGAATGGCACGTTCTATGGATCCCAACAGTGCCGGCTCCCAATTCTTCATTTGCACAGATGATGCGGTTCACTTGAATGAACAGTACACCGCATTCGGCAAAGTAAGTGCTGGCGAAGACGTTGTCGATGCTATTGCCAGCGTCTCCAAGAATGGCCAAGACAAGCCAGATGAAGACATCATCATTGAAACCTTCACTGTTAGCTGAAGAGGCAACTATGTCAGACTACAAACATTTGTTGATCGAAGAATTCGATGGGGTTTTGGTCGTTCGTATCAACAGGCCAAAGGTTCTGAATGCACTTTCTTCGGAGGTTCTTGAAGAAATAGCCCAGGTCTTTAGCAGATTCGAAAAGAACTCGAATTTGGGAGCGGCTTTATTGACTGGGGGAGACACGGGAAAGAAGCCCGCTTTTGCTGCGGGAGCCGACATCTCAGAAATGTCAGAACTCAGTGGCTACGAACTCCGAGCCCATTCACTGGCTGGCCAAAAGGCCATGAACACCATCGAGCGAGCAAGTAAACCAGTCCTCGCAGCCATTCGTGGTTTCGCTCTGGGTGGCGGTCTCGAATTGGCCATGGCCTGCCATATGCGCTGGGCCAGCGAAAACGCAGTTTTGGGACAACCAGAAATCAATTTGGGCATCATCCCAGGGTTTGGCGGTAGTCAAAGACTTCCTCGCTTGATTGGGAAAGGCAAGGCGCTTGAGCTCCTTCTCACGGGGGACAACATCAAGAGTGCCAGAGCCCTCGAACTTGGTTTGGTGGAAAGAGTCGTGTCGGACGATTCTCTTTTCGATGAAGCTTTGAGCTTCTGCAAAAAGCTAGCAAGCAAGGCACCCATCGCTCGCGCTCTGATCCTGGACAGTGTTAACCGTGGTTTCGACATCGAGATCGACGATGCTTTGAATTTAGAAGCGGACCTGTTTGGTGTTGTTGGTGCGACACAGGACGTCAAGGAAGGCCTCAACGCCTTCTTGGAAAAAAGAAAACCCGAATACAAAGGGAACTAAGCCATGAAGAAAATTGTCATTGTTGGCGGTAAACGCACGCCGATGGCCGAATATTGCGGGACCCCTGGATTCGGAAAGCTGAAAGACCTATCAGCCAATGAGCTGGGAGCAATTGCCATCAAAGCTGCCATGGAAGACGCCGGTGTGAATCCCGATGCTGTTGACCACGTTGTCATGGGGAATGCCATGCAGACATCGGTAGATGCCCACTATGGTGCCCGCCATGCTGCACTCAAGGCGGGAATACCCATTGAAACTCCGGCCCTCACAGTCAATCGAATTTGCGGCAGTGGTGTACAATCGGTGGTCAATGCCGCTCAGATGTTGATCTTGGGCGATGCGACTCTGACGGTCGCTGGAGGCATGGAAAACATGTCTCAAGCGCCATTCTGTGTCTACGGGAACAAGGTACGCCAAGGTGTTCGTTTCGGCACCGAACCTAAGATGCAGGACTATTTGTTCTCCGGTCTGCGTGATTCCTTCTGCGACACCTTCATGGCACAAACCGCTGACAATGCGGCGCAGAACGCCGAAGTGACACGGGAAGAGTGTGATGCTTTTGCTCTTCGATCTCATGAACTCGGAGCAAAAGCTGTTGCCAGTGGCATCTTCGCTGAAGAGATTGCCCCGGTCACCATCAAGCGAGGAAGAAAAGAAGTCGTTGTGGACCAAGATGACCACATCAAGCCAGACACGTCATTAGAGGGACTCGCACGCTTGCGTCCAGCCTTTGGTGAAGGGGGATTGGTTACGGCTGGGAACGCTTCTGGAATTGTGGACGGTGCCGCCGCTTTGGTCGTCACTACTGAGGATGTAGCCAAGGAAAAAGGGCTCAAAACGCGGGCAGTCATCCGTGGTTGGGCTATTGTCGGGTTAGACCCAAAGCTCATGTCCTTGGGCCCGGTTCCTGCGATTGAAAAATTGTGGGCCAAGACTGGCGTCGGACGAGATGAGATTGATCTCTATGAAATCAACGAGGCCTTTGCGCCTCAGTATCTTGCATGTGAAAAAGCTCTCGGGCTCGATCGCAACAAAGTCAATGTCAATGGCGGCGCCATCGCTTTGGGACATCCACTGGGTGCCACAGGCACGCGCATGCTTTTGACTCTCACTCATGAATTAGAACGTCGATCCGCTCGCTATGGCGTAGCCGCTGCCTGTATTGGTGGTGGCCAAGGTATCGCCATGTTGATCGAACGCGAAAGCTAAGACAGGAAAAAAGATGACATATAAAATTGCAGTAATTGCTGGAGACGGCATCGGTCCTGAGGTTGTTGACGAAGGACTCAAGGTGCTTCGCTGCGTAGCCGACATGGAGGGATTTAATTTTGAGACCAAAGATTATCCATGGGGGGCTGAGCACTATCTAAAGACAGGGGAGACTCATCCCGAGTCCGCCTATTCTGAATATCGTGAGATGGACGCCATCCTCTTGGGCGCCATCGGTGACCCTCGGATTGAAGTAGGTTTGCTCGAGCGCGAGATTATTGCTGGGGTTCGCTTTACCTTGGACCTCTTCGTAAATCTTCGTCCCATCAAGTGCATGGCTGACCATATTTGTCCTATCAAGAACAAAAAAGCGTCTGACATCGACATGGTCGTGGTGCGCGAGAATACGGAGGGTGCTTACTCCCAAGTGGGAGGCATTTTCAAAAAGGGAACCAAAGAGGAAGTGGCCATTGCGGAAATGATCTACACACGCCACGGTGTAGAACGTGTCATCCGTTATGCCTATGAACTCGCTATGACTCGGCCTCGGAAGCAGTTAACACTCTGCGACAAGGCCAATGCCATTCGTCCCCAAGACCTTTGGACCCGTGTCTTCGAAGAAGTTGGCAAGGAGTATCCGGAAATCACCACCGACCACGCTTATGTGGATGCTGCTTGCATGTGGATGATCAAGAATCCTGAAGCTTTTGACACGGTAGTGACCACAAACCTCTTTGGTGACATCATCACCGATTTAGGTTCTGTTCTTCAAGGGGGAATGGGGGTTGCTGCTTCTGGAAATATCAATCCTTCTGGGGTCTCGATGTTCGAGCCGATTCATGGTTCTGCGCCTAAATACAAGGGCCAAAACAAGGCCAACCCGATTGCCACAGTTGCAGCGGTTGCCATGCTCTTGGATCATTTGGGAGAGACTTCCTCTGCACGGAAGATTGAGGCGGCCATTGAGCACCTTATCGTGAGCAAGGAAATCCCTGATTTGTCTTCGAGAAGTGGTCTTAAGACCAGCGAAATCGGCGACATGATTTGCGAGACTCTGAAGAAATGAGCCATTGAGGCTTAATGCGATGGGAAGGCCGAGACGTTCAGGTGAATTTCTCGGCCTTTTCTATGTCCATGACGCTCCATTGCCTGGTACTTTATTCAGGCCCTGAGCGACTTGTCTCAAGGGCGGCGTTCTAACTCTGTGGGGATTACGGGGTTAGAGAATCTCATAAGATTCCATTTGTTCTGGGTTTTTCTTTGGCGCGATTGCCTCCACTCTGATATGATCAGCGCCGTGCAACCGACATAACTTGATTCTATAATTCCACTTACGAATGCTAAATAATTGCAGTTGAGGTTCCTATTGACCCTTCAAGACATGGGTCTTAGCTGCATCGTTCTTGGGTTTTGCGATGAAACTGTGGCGGTCGTTCCCTCTCACATCCTCCTATTAAAGGGAAAATGGGCATGGAAACACGTTTCGAGTGCATCTTCGAAGGTAAGAAGATCTTTCAGGTGGTGAAGAACGCAACGCCGCTCTTCACCGGGACATGGGCTCAATGTGAACGCTTTAAAGACGTTTACAATGAGAAAGTAACCAAGAGTCGATTCCGCAATCGTCGCCACTCAGAGCGGCTGAAGGCGCAAGCCTAAAGGTCTGACGACCAAAATTGAAAAAGGGGGCCAGAACATCCGTTCTCGCCCCTTTTTTTGTGCCCCGATTGACATGAAAGTTGACCCACGTCTATGGGCCGGAAATTCGAGTCCCTTTTTTGGATTATGCGGTCCAAGGCAGAAACTGATGACGTCTATAAGGGCAGTTAGGATGCAAAAGGAAAAAGAATGACCCCTGAAGAAGAGATGAAATTGGTGACCGGATGCCAAAGTGGCTCGGAGGAAGCATTCTGCGACCTTGTCCGCTTCATGGCTCCTCCGCTGATTCGTTTCTTGTACGCCTTCTTGAATGATATTGACGCCGCTGAAGAAGTGGCCCAATTGTCATTTCTCCGTGCACACAGAGGTATGGCCAGATTGAGAGAACCTCGTCGTTTTCGCGCGTGGCTTTGGCGCATCGCACGCTATGCTGCCCTGGATCGCATTCGGCAAGAAAATCGTCGAGGGCCTAAGCATGACAGTTTCAACGAAATAGGAGAGAGCTGGGCAGACGAAAACCTTGTACTTCCCGAAGAAGAACTCGTCCGCATGGACATGATTGAGACGACGCGCAAAGCGATAGATCAGTTGCCGCCTGAGATTGCCAAAGTATTGAGGTTACGCTATGAGAAGGAACTCACGTACAGAGAATTGGCAGAGGAGCTCGGACTCACTCTTTTCCAAGTCAAAGCGCGTTTGGCCCGAGCCCGCAACGAACTACGACCGAAACTGCTCAAAGCTGCGAGTGGATGGGAGCAATTCTGCGATGAACAATCCTGATGATGACGCTCTGTGGGACTACATGGAAGGGTTATTGAGACCACGAGAGCACGCCATAATTGCCAAACGCATCCAAGAGGAGCCCGCATTGGAGCGCCGCTTGGAAGAACTGCGTGTCGTACATCAACTTATCGATCTTGCCAGTCCACCTTTGGATATCGACAAATCCATAGAGCGTGTGGTCTCCGGTATTCGAAAGAAACTGCAGAATCCAAAGAATCCAGAAACAGACACATAATCCTCGTTGATCCACGGCGGATCAATCATCACCCGTGCGCCCTCCAATTAAAGGGTTCATGATGAACTTTCTCAAAACTGTTTTGTGTCGCATTTGTGCGGCGGCACTCTTGTTTTCCATTTTTAACAATCCCGCATTGTCCCAAGATACACCGAAGAGCCTCATAAGTTTGGCACGCAAGCAAGCCGCGCTTGGGAAAGGACAAGCTCCAGAAGAGAAGATCGCGAGTTACAAGAAGGCAATCACCATGTACGGTGAGGTTGTGAGCAAATGGCCAGAGTCTACCACTTACGCTGGTAAGTCTCTCATTGAAGCGGCCGTCTTGGAAAAGCGATTGGGCAATCACAAAAGCGCCATCGCACTGTTGGAGAAGGTGGCCGAACTTGGTTCACCTTCGGATGTCCAGGCCGATGCCTATTTGGCTTTGGCATCCATCCATCGCAAACTGAAGTCCTCAGAGAAAGCGACAGCAGTACTCCTTGCTCTCCTGGAAAGGTGCAAGGATCGGGGCAAGGACTGCGCTCGCGCACGCCTGATCATGGGCAGTATGGCAAGAAGCGAGAAACGCTACTTGGATGCCATGCAACACGCTCGTGATGTGATGGAGAAGAATCCGACTTTTTGGCGTGAAAATGTCGATGCCGTCCAACTCTTCGTGTCTATTCTCATCAAGTGTCACCGTTGGCAAGAAGCGTCAACAGAATTGGCTCGCCTAGAGGCGGAACTTCTGAAGCGCTTCGCTCAATCCGACCAGCTTGCTTCATTGGAAAAAGCGCTTAAGAAATTGCCAGCAAGACGCATCTTAACTCCGTCCCCTGTCACCAACGGTTAGCCGAGCTCGAAAAACGAAAGCGATGAGTCCAAGATTCATCGCTTTCGTTGTTTCATTATTCTCTTTGGGAACTCAAGGAGAGGGAATCAGACTCCGATGCCATAATAAGTGAGGCCGTTGGCTTCCACTTCCTTGCGATCAAAGATGTTTCGACCGTCAAAGATGACCTTGTCAGCAAGTTTTTGACAAAGAGAGGGGAAACTGGGACTGCGGTATTCGTTCCATTCAGTGACAACCATCAAAGCGTCGCAACCGTCCAAAGCATCTTTTGGGTTGTCGAAGTATTCAATCGTTTCACCCAGAATGCGTTTGGTTGAATCGATGGCAGCGGGGTCATTCGCTTTGACTTTAGCTCCGGCGGAGAGAAGGCTCTTGATCAAGACAATGCTGGGTGCTTCCCGCATGTCGTCCGTCTTCGGCTTGAATGCAAGCCCCCAAAGACAAAACGTTTTGCCCGCGAGATCACCCTCGTAGTGCTTGTGCGCCAACTCGAACAATAGTTTCTTTTGTTGTTCGTTGACCTGCTCCACAGCTTCTAAAATGCGGAAATCATAGCCCACTTCCGCAGCGGTACGGGTGACGGCCTTCACATCTTTCGGGAAACAAGATCCACCATAACCGACTCCTGGAAACAAGAATGAAGACCCGATCCTGGAGTCCGACCCCATGCCACGACGCACATCTTCAGCGTTGGCCCCAAGTAGGTCGCAGAGACGAGCCACTTCGTTCATAAAGGAAATTCTTGTGGCGAGCATGGCGTTGGAAGCATACTTAGTCAATTCTGCGGACGGGATGTCCATGAAAATGACAGGCTTCCCAGTGCGAGTGAAGGGGCGATAAAGTTGCTCCATCGTTTGTTTGGCCCGTTCATCGTCACAGCCGAT
The DNA here is from genome assembly GCA_015485455.1 of Planctomycetota bacterium. Lineage (GTDB taxonomy): Bacteria > Planctomycetota > DRQF01 > S139-23. Next base: position 9,025 of record WFTN01000351.1, read on the forward strand.
CACCACACGATCTGGTTTCAAGAAGTCATCAATAGCAGCGCCTTCTTTCAAGAACTCGGGATTCGACACAACGGCAAATTCCGTGTCAGTTTGGCTCTTGATGGCAGCCCGTACTTTCTCAGCGGTCCCTACGGGTACTGTGCTTTTGTCTACGACCACCTTGAAGGAATTCATGTTACGTCCGATGCCCTCGGCGACAGCTAGGACGTACTGCAAATCTGCAGAACCATCCTCCCCCTCGGGGGTGCCAACGGCGATAAAGACAATCTCTGAATCCTGAACAGCTTTATCTGTATCCGTGGTGAAGGAAAGGCGGGACTCATCCATGTTGTGCTTAATCATGGAATCCAAGCCAGGCTCGTAGATGGGGACTTCACCCCGATTCAAAGCGGCTATTTTTTCTTCGTTTACGTCGGCACAAATGACTTCATTGCCGGTATCAGCAAAACATGTACCTACGACAAGGCCAACATAGCCTGTGCCAATGACTCCGATGCGCATGAATGGACTCCGATTATCAAAACGGCGGAAGACTTATTTCTAACAGTTGAGGCCCCATCCGCAAAGATTAGACCTTTATCAACTTCGCCTTTGATTTCTTGAACGAAACTGGGTAAAAACCCTTCAGGAAATCTGCCAAGTCTACTTGGCTGCTTTCCTATCGGTTCAAAACACATCGGGCGATTAGCTCAGCTGGTTAGAGCGTCTCGTTTACACCGAGGATGTCGCAGGTTCGAATCCTGCATCGCCCACTCAAATGCCCCTCAAAGCTGCAAGAGCGCCATTATCGGCGCTCTTGTTCTTTTTCCAAGCTCCAGTCGCGATAATGATAGGGATTGCCATAACGATCCCGCCCCCGCCATAAGAAGTGATCTAAATGAAGGCGCAAGTCAGCAGCCACCCCTGGCTTATCTCGTAACAAGTTGTTCGTTTCCTTCGGATCGGCCCAAAGATCGAAGAGAGCTTCGTAACCGTTCGAACGATAATGATGCAGTTTGTATTGTCCGCTCGGACTCAGGACTGCATATCCATCGCGAAACGCGCAAAATGAAACAAGAGCGCGAGGCTGATTAGGGCCAGGATTTCCCCTTAGGATATCGGCAAAACTCACCCCATCCATCTCTGGACGAGGGGCTCCAACCAAATCCAGCAATGTCGGGGCAATGTCGATGTTGGCAGTCATCTTTTTCGACCGTCCTGAACGATTCCCCGGAAACTTCACAATCAATGGAATTCGCACTTGCTCTTCATAGGGCAAGAAACCGCCGAAACGTCCATGCTCACCCAAACCAGTGCCATGGTCTGCGGTCACGATAATGATGGCATCATCGTAGACTCCTCGCTTCTTGAGTCTTGCGACAAGTTTCCCTAGGAGGGCATCGACTTTGGCAATCTCGGCATCATACTTATCTGATATCGAATTGCCGAATTCGCGCACAGGGTTTTTGGCTAACCAAGGTGTATGTGTTCCGGTCAAATGCAGATAGTGAAAATTCCCTTCAAGGGTAGGATTATCCTCGAAGGCCGTATTCAGGTATGCGAAAAGGGCTTCTGTCTTGGGAATGTCTGGCTTCAACTCGTCGGTGTTTGAAAAATCGCGAAAATGAAAGTTGGACTTGGGGGGGGCCTGTACCCAAGACCGTTGGAACGCTTCAGCACTCACCCCATTGTAGTCGTTGCCAGTCACAGTCACGAAGAAATTCGAATAACCATGCTTGGCAAGATGGCAGACGAAAAATGGTTGGTGTTTCTCAGACATCATGAAACGAGTGGAGTATGAACCCGTCATCATGTTTCGGATGCCCAAGGTGGTGGCTGTGGCGGTACTGCGTGCGGCCTCCATCACATAACCATCGCGACTCAACGCCAATAAATTCGGTGATGTATCGTTCTTGTAACCATAGGGCGTCAGGTGATCGGGGCGGGCCGCATCCCAGATAATCAAGAATATTGGGGGATATGACTTGGCCACAACTTGGCTTTGACTTGAGGTCTCAGGGGGAAACGGGTCTGAAGCTTCAGGAGGGTGGAAGCCGACGATAGTTTGATCATCGAACCACTGGCTCCAAGGGGCCGAAGCTCCCAGCGCGCAAAATCGGGAATACTCGAATGCGATCAAACGAACGTCCGGACGTTGCATGTGGACAAAGGAAGCATAGAGGCCAACAAACGTCAGGATCAGGGACATCACCATGGAGGAACGGCCTGAAACAATTTTTCCGAGGGGAACCAGAAGTGCCGCGCCGATGAGAACGGCCAATTGAGCGAAGGTGTCAAAGAGCTTGATACGATAATCTTCGACAACCGGATACAGCAGGAAACGAAAACTCAGGAAGGACAGCAGAAGGAAGAATGACATGACCGCTTGAGAACGAAGAGTGGGAGTGACAAACAACTGGCCGAGCAAATGTGCAATCCCTCGAAACCGCCCTTGTTCTTTCCGGGCCTTCGAGACGCGGGGGGCCAACATCAAAGCGGCCGCGAGAATGAGGCTTAGGAGCAATGTCAGCACTGATCCCTCAGGGGAGAACATACCATCCAAACCCAAAATCTCGTCTTTCATCGTTTGCCAGAAAAGTTGGAACACTCCAAAGGCAAGGGCCAAACTCACCACAAGATCAAAGAGTCCCGACCGTTTGGGAGCGATTTTCCTGAGAACAAAGCTGAACACAAAGGCAATCACGGTCAATCGGAGAAAGACCATCAGGACTTTCAGGGCGGACATGGTGGCGAAACCTGCCAATGACAAGGCATAGGGAAGCCGAAGTTCCTCCTTTACGATTCCTGAGTCGAAGAATCGGCCACTAAAAAAGACAAGTTCACCGAAACCAAGCAAGAGCGTGATGAAAAGGAGAGGTAGCCAAACATGGGCCAAATCTTTGAGAACAATTTTCGGGCTCCATACCGGCCAAGATGAGTCGCTTCCTTTGGCACTCTCGGAACCAAGAAGAACAATCCCCTTGCCAAAGAGCAAGAGAATACCAAGCAAAGCAAGGTATTCAGAGATAACACCAAGGATGATGAGCGCGATGGCAAGAACGTCAATACGTCCAAGGATCTTCTTGAAATCAGTTTTAGAAATGTGAAAGAGGAATAGGGCTAAAGACACAATCTGCAAGGGGAGCAACAACAAGTAGCCAAAATAGGCTGGGCGGAATTCGTCTGCGGGAACGGCTCCACTCATCTCCAAGCGCCGCAGGAAAAGAGTGACAAGCCAAATCAGGCTCCCCATGAGCATTGGATTCATCGGCCTTGGACCTCGACATCATTGAGCTTCTCCAGCCACAAAAGGGTGGCTCCACAGACGGCAGCAGGGACAGTGAGAACGTTAAGAACCGGGATCATAGCGAAAGCAAAAGTTGCTGAACCGAAACCAAATGATGCCATCCGTTGCCTTGCGAGTCTTGTTCTCATTTCTTGGAATTTGAGTCCATGGTTATCCATCGGGTAATCAGTGAACTCCAACGCCATCATCCATGCGCTAAAAGCGCCCCAAATGAATGGAGCTGCCGGAAGAAGCAGGAGACAAAGTATCAACACGGGGATCATCCAAAAAAGATAATAGAGTACTTTCTTCGTTTCCTGAAAAAGTACCCCGGGGAGACTCTTCAATACTTTCGTCCATGGTTGCCCGGGAATTTTTTTTCCCGTTCGATACTCCTCTGCTGCTTCCGCCAAGATGGCATTGAAGGGACAAGCTAGGAGCGCTGAGACAAGTACGAAAACATAGGCAACCCCCATGATTGTCACGAGTGACAAGAGGATCCACGTCGCCGTCCCGAACCAGCTAAGAAAACTGAAGTGCTCGTCAATCCAAAGTTGGGTGCTTTGGACGGATGGCTCCAAGTAGAGATATCCCCAATACCCCATGCCGCCGAAGATAAGCAAAGAAATAAAAATCGGTATGAACGCCCAAAATCGAACTTTCTTGTGGCGAAGCATGGCTAATCCTTGCAGGAAGAATCCAATGCCTCTCAAGAAACTTGTCATCGTGTTCGTGCTAATCCCAATTTCGACCCAAAAGTGGCCTCAAGGTGCTTGGCTCGGATTCCGAGAGAACCTTCCAATACTTCGTGGTAAACCGTACGGAAATCCACCTTTGGCCGCAAATCCCCGTCCAGAAGATTGTCGAGATCCATATTTCCCCCGAATACACCTCCTTTGAGCCAACTCCCCAATACGAGAACGCTTCCTCCTGCCCCATGATCGGTGCCCTTACTGGCATTCTCTTGTACCCGCCTGCCAAACTCCGAATAGACCAAGATTGTTGTGGAACCGAATTTCTTGTGATCGAGAGCTTTCATGATCTGTCCGAGCCCCCGGTCAAGGGATGCCAGAAGAGCAGGTTGACTGGAGCGCTGGGCTGAGTGGGTATCGAATCCCGTGATTCTTGTGAACAACACCTGATCACCTGGGGATGCCTTGGCCAGTAGGGACACAAGAGCCATCTGTTTTCCGAAGGCATCCTGAGAAAAGGCCTTGTCCGTCCGGACTTTTTTGCCCTCCAATTTCTCCGAAGAACTCAGTGCTTCTTCTGTACTCCGCAAGAGGAAATCGATGTCAGAGTCCTTTTTCCTTTTCTGGCCGACGAGAGCTCTCAGCAGCGTTCGCGAGTCCTTTTCCCCAGAGAACTTCAAATCCCTGGGATCGCGCATACTCAGGACGGGGTGAGGTGAACCAGCAAAGCAAAGAGGCATGGGGCCATCAGCCAAATGAAAAAGGGAGAGCGAAGAAGAACCACGTTTTTGGGCTTGGTCGCTCAACGCCTTTCCCAACCAACCCACATTCAACTTCTTTTCATCGGTTCCACCGCTATGCCAGAAGTCCATAGAAAGGAAATGGGACCGATTCGGATGTTGGTAACCCACATGATTGATGACGGCCAATTGTTTCTTCTTTAGAAGAGAGGAGCATGAAGGCATGTTGGGATGAAATCCCAGTGACTGAGAGAGGGGAAGAAGCTGTTGATCGGGAAGAGCGAGGGTGGGGCGCAATTTGTGGAGGAGAGGACTTTTCTTGGGGACGATCATGCTCAATGAGTCGTTTCCCCCGGTCAGCTCAACCAGAATAAGACGCCGCGATGGTGCCAAAGATTCAGAACCAAAAAACCGACCGGCAGGGGCGAGTCCAAAGGCGAGAGCCATGGCCGCATTTGATCGCAAAAAGTCACGTCGTTCCATGAAATCGATCCTTTCACCCCAATTGGGCTTGGGGTTGAGACAAAATTGTTTCCAACAGGTTGGTCTCTTCAAGAGAACTCACTTCTGCGCCCAACAGGCAAAACGCAAAGGTCGGCTGAGTCTTACCGGAGGGCAGTGCAAAGCGACACTTGAGAGGACCAGTCGCCCCCGCTACAACTTGGTGAACAAAGCGATGACGAGCAACGATGGTGGTGGAATTGATCCAGCTTCGACCTTCGGGCCAACCGTCTACTCCTGGTGGATCGAAAATAGACTGACCCATCTTGTCGCAAAGCCGCGCCAATTGGGTGCCGGAAAATCGAGCCTCCAGAGATCTCAAGACGCCTAAGACAAATTCAACCGGGCTTTTAATTCGACCGACTCGAAATCTGTCATCAAAGAACAAACGAGACGAAAGGAATCGCTTCAAGATCTCCCTGAAACAAAAGTTCTCCTGTCGTATGACCCTGGCCAGGTCATCGATTTCATTGTCCTTTGGCAGAGATCCCAAGAAGTAGAAACACAGCTTTCTCGCCAAATACTGGGAACAGGATTTCTGCTTCACAAGGATCTCAAGAACGTCATCGCCATCGAAATTCCCCACTTTTCCCAGGATTCTCTTGTTCCCAGTATCCTGGGCCTGTTTATCGAGATAGAAACTTCCTTGAGCAAGACGCCAACCAGCGAATGCACGAGCGGCTTCTTTGACATCGTTCTCCGAATAATGCCCTTCACCCAGAGTAAATAGCTCCATCACTTCCCGGGCAAAATTCTCATTAGGTTTCTCCTTCGAACTCTTTGCTCCGTCCAAGAACACCAGCATGGCTGGGTCCCTTGCCACCTTTGCCAACAAGTGTTGGAAAGAGCCTAACCCCAACTCTAAAAAAAGATTCATTTGGTTGTTCATGGCCACAAGGTCGTTGACCTTGCGATTCCCACAAGCAAAGTGATCGTGCCAAAATAGAGCCATCTTGAACGACAGAGGATGGGTGGTGCGGGCAGCCTGCAGAAGAAAAGTCCCTTGCAGTGAAGTGAGGTCATTTCTCAAGGCAACTCGATGGGCCCGTGGACCTAAGCTTGGAGCCCTCACAGTCTTACCACTTGAGCCCAGCATTTGTTCAACGGAGGCTTTCAGGCCCTGTGACTGAAAATCGATCGTGCGATTCATTGGCGCAGCGAACTCTCCTCGACACAAAAGATGACGGGCTTCTTCGAGGCGGAAGGCACCGGAGTAAGTGGACATGCTGTTCTTTTCGGATCTCATTTGGCGATCTCCGCGGTCTGGGCATTCAATTCCCAGACAGTAGAGCCTTCCAAGACAATGTGCCTCATGGAAACCCTCTTCAGGGTCTTGACGATACGCAACAAGCCGTCAACAAACTGGGCGGCTTCGACTTCATCTTCACCTGCATCCAAGATCCTCTGGTCAAGGAAATAAATTCGGTTGAGCGCCAACATCTTCCCAACAACTGGGCCAGCTAACTCAATGGAGTCACCGCGAACCTTTTTGCCATTGTTCTCCTTCTTGGACTCGGTAAGACATCGTTGGACCAGCTTGCTGGCTAAGGATAGATCGGAAGATAGAATCAATTTGTGGTTCGCGAAAGCCAACGACGGGGTGAAGTTGTACTCTATCTTCTTGCGTTTGGTCTGGGGATCATCCAAGAAGTGAGCCGTCAAGATGTTGACTCCTTGGACCATTCGACTGCCTTGCAGCATAGGTTGCCGGCGAGTCTGTTCGGCATCAGCGTTGACCACGCCAATGGCTGTTTGAAAAGCAACCTGAAAACGCTGCTGTTCGTCGTCTGAGAATGAGGTATCAACAACCATGGCGAAGGACGGAAGAATCGTCTCAGACGGCTGTTCTATAGCTTCTCGATTGGCCACAACGATCTCCAATCCTCCTTTTGTTCTGGCCATCAATTGATCAAACGGGAATCCAGCCAAGAAGATGTTGATCGTTTGAGAAAACCCGGCTAATCCCGCTTTGCCAGCTTCGGGAATGATTTCTGAACGTTGCTGCCAGAATTGTGCTAAATCGCGATCAAAATAGAGCCGAGCCATTTCGCCATCGATGCTCTTTGCAGGAGTTCTGATGCGGTTGGAAGTGTTCCATTTTGAAGCCCGTTTCTCTCGGTTCATCAACCGAACATGGAGTTTGAGTTGATCAGTCCAGCTGCCGTAGCCGAAAGCAAACACACTGGCATCCACGTCCTCCAAAAATCCCTGAAACAAGAGAATCTCCAAGGCTTCCTTTAGCTTTCCTTCAGCGAATGATTCCCCATCAAGCAGTTCGGATGTATTGACCAAGAACATGAAGTCAGCCTTCTTCGAAGTCTTCTTCATCAATCGAAATCGAGGAGATTCCCCCATACTGTTCTTCTTCTCCAGCCGTCCAACCTCCCGGAGTGAAGAAGGTCTTTCGCCCCAATAGAGAAAACGGTCGTCGGCGCCGATGATGCCGCCCTTACCTAAGGTGATCCAAGTGATTCTTTTTTTCTTTCCTCGCTTGGTGATCTCGAAGTCTTTGGAGAGAGATGAGATTTGCTGGGCCAGTTCCTCTAAGTCAATTGCTCCCCCATGTTTGGCACTCAGAAAAACTGCGGGTCCGGTGGCGGAGAATCGGAGCCCAACACCTGTCTCACCTTTCAGATAAGGCGCTAAAACTCCCCAAATGTTCTTCGCAAGACTCAATCCCGGCTCGCTCAGGGCGTCCGCGTAAGCCGGGTGCGCCAAGATGGCCTTGGCAAACAAGGTTGACTCAATTCGCTCAACCAGGCGTTTGGCATCAGCGAATTCGAGATAAATGTGACAGTCGGATGGTGTTCGGTGACTGGGGGACTGGCCGAAGGCGGAAATGGAGGGGATTGCGAAAGCGAGGAGGAAACAAAGTGGGGCAAGTCTCATGGCGGGTTCTCTGCAAGTGGGACTCATATCGTTACTATGAGACAGCATTCGCCAGAAAACGGCAATATTGCCAAGCAAAAATTTCGACACGAAAATGGCCTTCCGAAAGGAAGGCCACATTCAATTCATGGGTACATGGGGGTTAGGCAACCCCTGGGGCCTGCCCATCAAGAAAGGCAGGCAAAGACCTAAAACATGTTGAGTTGGAGCTTGGCAGCTTCGGTCATCATGTCTGGAGTCCAAGTGGGTTCCCACGTCAAGACCATTTCGACCTTGCCGATTCCCTCCAAAGCCTTGATCTTTCGCTCCATTTCCATGGGAAGATCTTGGGCGGCGGGGCAGTTGGGAGACGTCAAGGTAAAGGAGACCTTCACGTCGTTTTCCGGGCTCACATCAACAGCGTATATGAGTCCCAATTCATAAATGTTCACGGGAATCTCTGGATCAAAAACGGTTCGAATGACTGTTATCACCAGATTCTTGACCCGTTCCTGTTCGGGAGAAAGAGTGGCAGGAACCTTGGCCTCATCGCCGGCATCAGAATCTGATTTGGGGTCAAGAGCTTGATCCCTCGCCGGTGTTGATTCTGGGGTTTCTGAGGTCTCATGCTCTACTTCAGGGATGCCCTCACCGAATGGGTTCTTGCTGGCTTCTTGTTTCATTTCTTCACTCATGCGAAAAGCTCCAGTGATTTCTTCAATGCTATGATGAATTGTTCGACGTCTGCGGGTGTATTGTAGACAGCAAATGATGCCCTGGCTGTGGCGGGAATGGCAAAGTGCTTCATGACGGGCTGAGCGCAATGATGTCCGGCTCTCACAGCAACGCCATACTGGTCAAGAATAGTTCCAATGTCTTGAGGATGGGCATCATCACTCCAAAACGAAAGGACTCCCGCTTTGTTCTTGGCCGTTCCGATCACGCGGACACCTGGAATCTCAGATATCAGTTTCGTGGCGTAGCCCAGTAGAGCATTCTCATGGGTTGCGATTTTCTTGATGCCTATGCCTTGCATCCAATCGACGGCAGCTCCCATTCCAATAACGGCGGTGATGTTGGGAGTACCAGCTTCGAAACGCATAGGTGGATCATTGTAGGTGGTGCCAGCAAAAGACACTTCATCTATCATGTCCCCACCACCTTGCCAGGGAGGCATATCCTTCAGCAAGGCGGCCTTGCCAAAGAGGGCACCTGTGCCCGTGGGACCGTACATCTTGTGGGCGGAAAAAGCGAAAAAGTCACAATCCAAGTCAACAACGTCGATTTTCATATGAGGAGCGCTTTGGGCTCCATCAACAACGATGACGGATCCATGCTCATGAGCTTGGGACGCCATTTCCTTTACGGGATTGATGGTGCCAATAGCATTGGCCACATGATTGACCGCCACCAGCTTTGTTTTCGGACCGAGAAGTCCAGTATAAGCTTCCAAATCGAGCACACCGTCATCATCCATGGGAATCATGATAACGCGAGCGCCCACTTCTTCCGCCAGCAATTGCCATGGAACAATGTTGCTATGGTGCTCAAGTTCCGAAACCAGAATTTCATCGCCAGCTCTTACTTGGGTGCGGCCCCAAGTCTGGGCAATTAAGTTGATGGCCGCCGTGGTACCACTGGTGAAGACGATTTCGGACTCGGATGTGGCCCCCAAGAACCCTGCGACCTTACCTCGTACTTCTTCATACTTCGCTGTGGCACGCATGGAAAGTGTATGCATTCCACGATGAATGTTGGAGTAATCGTGGCTCTCGAAGTCGTGAGTGCAATTCAAAACGGTCAGGGGCTTCTGGGCTGAGGCAGCACTGTCCAAGTAGCAAAGTGGTTTTTCATTCACTTCTTGCTGAAGGATGGGGAACTGATTCCGAATCGATTGTAGTTCCTCTTGCGCCATGAAGTCATAGGTTGATTTCTCGTCCATCATCATGATCCAATCTCGACACTTGAACTGTGCTTGGCTACGCGCTCCGAGAGGAAAGTCTCCAGTTGTTCCTTGATCTTGGGGATGGTGATTTTCTCGACCACATCGCCAGCAAATGCTCGGGTGAGCATGCCGCGAGCTTCAACTTCGGGAATTCCCCGGGATTGCAGATAGAAAAGCGACTCCTGATCAAGTTGGCCGACGGTAGCTCCGTGAGAACAAGCAATATCATCGCAGTAGATTTCAAGTTGTGGACGGGTTTCCGCTGTGGCGTCGTCACTCAAGAGGAGGTTCTTGTTGGTCTGGTGGGCATCCGTTCCTTTGACACCTTCTTCGGCAATGATAGCGCCATTAAAGATGCCAACGCTCTTGTCGCTCATAATTCCCTTGAAGAACTGCTCTGATCGCGAGGCATCTTGGGTATGGTGAGCAACAATAAACTGATCGGCAACGCGGTCGCCATCCACAACGTAAAGGCCATTGACCTCACAGTGAGTATGAGGGCCTCCTTGTTCCATGAACATTTCAGTACGTCCCACCTTGGCTCCTGAGACGACAGAAACAGACTTAAAGGAACTGTTCGTTTCTTGATGGACTTCGCTTACCCCAACATGAAAAGCCCCTTCGCTTTCCAATTGAATACGACAGTGTTCCACTTGAGAGTCACCTGCTAGCCAGAATTCTGTCATCGAGTTGAGCAGGTAGCAGGCTTGGTCGTTAATTCCCGCATAGCGTTCAACGATGGTGCATTGGGCCCCCTGCTCAAGGGCAACGATGTTTCTGGGATGGCACATAACATCATGATCGCTGCAGCCATTCAAATAGAGGATGTGAATGGGAACATCGATGTGCTGACTGGCTTTTACTTCAATAAAAGCGCCGTCATCAGAGAATGCTGAATTCAGTGCGCGAAATCCGTCGTTGAGGTGTTCAACATGACGCCCTTCTGCTTCTTCCAATCTGCTGGCGTCCTTCGCCAACAAGTCACTCATGGAGCAAACCGTTAAACCCTCAGGCACGTTGTCGAGGACGGAGATCTGCGGGCAAAAAACACCGTCAATGAAGACGATCCGAACAGCACCTTCGTCCCAATATACCGACTTTCCCAGTACTGCTTCAGCCCCTGACGAATCGGGGGCATGAGGTAAAACGTAGTTAGGTGCCAACATCTTCGTGACGGGCGTATACTTCCATGCTTCATTTTTGCGATCAGGAAACCCAAGGGCCTTTAATTGGGCGAAGGCGGCTTCTCGGCGCTTCTTGAGCCAAGAAGGTTCTGTCTTCTTTGACGCTAAGAAATTGTCAAAACAATCTTGGAACTTCAGTACTTTGGGTTCGCTCGTGGTTGTTTGTGTCATAGCAGGCTCCAGGGTCTCAGCGTGAGATTCCCGTCTCCTCTTCAATCCAATTGTAACCCTTTTCTTCCAATTCGAGTGCAAGGGATTTGTCTCCAGACTTGACAATCTGGCCCTTTAAGAGAACGTGCACAAAGTCCGGTTGGATGTAGTCCAACAAACGTTGATAGTGAGTAATCACGATGATCGAGCGTTCTGCGCTCCGCAGGGCATTGACCCCGGCGGCAACCGCTTTAAGCGCGTCGATATCCAACCCAGAATCTGTTTCGTCGAGAATGGCAAGGGTGGGTTCCAGGAGCGCCATCTGAAAGATCTCGTTGCGCTTTTTCTCGCCCCCGGAAAAACCGTAGTTCACCGCCCGGGAAAGAAGATCTTTCTTCAGGTCCACAATCTTGAGCTTCTCGTCTACCAGTTTCATGAAATCCACAGCATCGAGTTCTTCCAAACCCTTGGCCTTGCGCTGGGCGTTCACGGCGGTTTTCAAGAAATACATGTTGTTGACGCCTGGAATGGCGACAGGATATTGGAACGCCAAAAATATCCCTGCACACGCTCTTTCTTCAGGGCTCATTTCCAAGAGATTCTGCCCCAAGAAAGTGGCAGATCCTGAGGTCGCTTGGTATCCTTCCCGTCCAGAAAGAAGATAAGAGAGCGTGCTCTTTCCAGAGCCGTTAGGCCCCAGAATGGCATGGACTTCACCTGGATTCACTGTGAGGTTGAGGCCATTGATGATTTTCTTGCCACCAATGTTCGCTTCTAAGTTTTCGATCTTAAGCATTTGTTTTCCTAACTAACCGATCGCGCCTTCAAGACTAACTTCGAGGAGCTTCTGCGCTTCAACGGCAAACTCCATCGGTAATTCCCGAAACACTTCTTTGCAGAAACCATTGACAATCATGTTCACCGCATCTTCCTCGGTGATACCTCTTTGGCGCAGGTAGAAGAGCTGATCTTCGCTGATCTTTGATGTGGTGGCTTCATGTTCAACTTGAGCTGATTTATTGCCAACTTCGATGTATGGGAAAGTATGAGCCCCACAATCCGACCCCATAAGCAAGGAATCGCATTGGGAATAATTTCGGGCACCCGTTGCCCCTTTACCGATCTTGACCAATCCGCGATAGGAATTGTGGCCATGACCTGCTGAGATTCCCTTCGAAACGATGGTGCTCTTGGTGTTCTTGCCAATGTGGATCATTTTCGTCCCGGTATCAGCTTGCTGATACAAGTTCGTCAAAGCCACCGAGTAAAATTCACCTACCGAGTTGTCGCCCTTAAGGACGCAACTGGGGTACTTCCAAGTGATAGCCGATCCTGTTTCTACTTGAGTCCAGGAGATTTTCGCGCTGTCATGACAAACACCGCGCTTGGTCACGAAGTTAAAGATGCCACCATTGCCATCTTTATCACCGGGATACCAATTTTGCACCGTGGAATACTTGATTTCAGCATTGTCATGGGCAACCAGCTCCACAACTGCCGCGTGCAATTGGTTCTCATCTCTTTGAGGAGCAGTGCAGCCTTCAAGATAGCTGACATAACTTCCTTCATCGGCGACCAAGAGTGTTCTTTCGAACTGTCCAGTCCCTTCGGCGTTGATCCGGAAGTAAGTCGAAAGTGCCATGGGGCAGCGAACGCCTTTGGGAATGTAGACGAATGAACCATCGCTGAAAACAGCGGCATTCAATGCGGCAAAGTAATTGTCGGTGTAAGGAACGACGGTTCCCAGATATTTCTTGATCAACTCGGGGTGACTTTCAACTGCCTCAGAGAAAGAACCGAAGATGATTCCCTTTTCGGCGAGTTGAGCTTTGTAGGTGGTTGCTACCGAGACACTGTCAAAAACAGCATCAACAGCGACGCCCGCAAGAGCCGCTCTCTCATTCAATGGAATGCCGAGTTTCTCATAGGTTTCCAGAAGTTCTGGGTCAACTTCGTCAAGACTCTTTGGCCGATCTTCATCGGATTTCGGTGCAGAGAAATAGATAATGTCTTGGTAGTCGATTTTCTTGTAATGAACTTTGGGCC
>WFTN01000352.1 GCA_015485455.1 Planctomycetota bacterium
GCGCGTCCCAATTCGCAAGCTTGCCTTCGACGATGGAGATCCAGACATTAAGGCTCCCGCGAGCTCTGAGACCAGCTTCATACTCACGCCAGTTTCGAACACGATAGCTCTTCGTTACGTACTTTCTCTGATTGCGCTTGAAAGTGCTCATGGGCGTCCTCAAATTCGTGAGTATTGATCTTACACGAAATCGTGATTTGTGCACCAAGGCAACAGCGCCTTGGTTCTTCGCAAGGCACAACTTCACGGACGTAGAACTAACTGCGTGGGAACTTCGCTATCAATGACAAAATCGATGTGCTTTCGGGTCCGCTGATCGATCATTAGAATTGCCGAATACGGCCCTGCCGGAATCTTGTCCACGAAAAAAGATCCATCTGATTCGACGACTACAGTCACGTCAAATACTCGGTCTTGGCCTACGTCAATTCTGGTCTCACCAATTGAGAGTCGGTCGCCAACAAAATAACTGCCCCATCTGTCCATTATTCTAACAACAACATGGGTGCCAGATTTCTCCGCTGCCAAAGCCACATGCCCCATGAGTTTTCCTGTCAACGCGCCAATTTTCATGTGCTGTTCATTATCCTGTTTCATCGTACCAGGGATTCCCTGGGTCCAGATCCTTTGAATTGCCGGATAGAAGATCACCACGCGCCCCCCTCCGAACAACTGCCTCAATTCGACAACCTCATCTTCGGCTGAAGTTGTATCTTGCATATTATTGTTTGGCTCAAGACCCCAATCGACATGGTCAAAAAACCCTTGGGGATGGCACAGGAATGCAAACGCGCCTCTTCGATCCTGCGCTGTCAAGAATGACTGATCCAGGACTATTTTCCTCGAATCGAAGACATCCAATTCGAACGATATGACTGTATTCCTGATACTATTCAAGTTTTCTTGATCCACAACGAGGTGAAAAAGAGCAAGTGAGTCGCCGTAAGATGGCGGTTGGGAAAGCTGTCGGTCATCAACTTCCCGTACTAAGATCCAGCTATTCCCGAGCTTTAGTTTAACTGTGGTTGATTTTGAGGTGCCTGCATGGACAAGCCCTCCTGATCCGCGAACGTGGCTATTGTCTTCGTCAAAAGTTACAATTTCGAATTGTTTTTCCTTCTGGCTCAATATCTCCAGAGCGACATCAAATTCCATCTCGTCCAAGACTTGGCTCGGAGATTTCAGGTCAGACCAAGAATCGACATCATTCGCCGAAAGAAACGAGTACTTTCGTTCGAGAAACTTTGGAACTTCAATCGTCTCCAAGCGCTGGCGAACAACATAGGAGAGAAAACCCCGCCCTTCTTCCTTTAAGCGAATAGTCTTCAGTGCACCTCTTGAAGTTACGACGACGGATTCGTTTCTGACTTCTGAACGCGTGATAGAAATTTCTGAGCCTTCCGCATCGACACCAACCATCTCGAATCTCAGTGATGCCGGAGAACCGTCAATCTGAAACCTCATCACCACACGATTCATACGCTCGCGCAATTGCCACACCGTCAAGGCAGCACCGACAAGAAGAAAAATCGCAACCAGAGTCTTTTTGGACATTATTGTGATCCTTAGGCCTACCAATACTTAAGTAACCGAACTCCGGGCTTGCGCACGCTCATCTTTGTAGTTTCTTAGACGGCTGCGCAAGCCCGGTGAACAGTAAGGTCCTTTGTTAGCTAATCTATGAATCCTGATTTCCCAACCACAGCTCCACTCACGATCATGCCCTTCACTAAACTTCGCACCATCGAATGGACCGTTAACACCTAATTGCTTTGCCAGACAACAGACGGACATCCTCCAGGGTGCTTGCAATTTCCGTCGCATCTGCCAGTGAGTAACAAGAACCCCTTGGCCGTCAATTTCCCGCCATTGGATCCAGTGTTTGCGTGGCCAATGATCTTTATTCTTGCTTTGTTGAGCACAGCATTGATGGTGGCAGAAGATCCGGGAATATCCTTTGCATCAAATGCCAATCCCTCGTCCGAATCTGGAGCTTCGTTAGGGCCTCTTGGTTCAAACGTCACGCTAAGACCTGACCCGGCAACCGTAATAGTAGATCCTTTTCCACTACTCAAAGCGGCGGCCGCTACCTTGTCAGAAAGATCACCTGTGAGCGAAACAAGCCCCTTAGAAACTGCGCGGCCAGAACCTAGAAGACCCGACCAATTCGCCCAAGATGTTGAAACGTCGATCGTGACATGTCCAACCCCTTTGATTTTCGGGACGCAATTCGTACAGACGGATGCCAACTCAATTCCTATTGTCTCGACACCAACCGATTTAATATTCCCCGAGAATCTACCATAGCCAAC
>WFTN01000353.1 GCA_015485455.1 Planctomycetota bacterium
CTTGCACCCCTGGGATGGGTTCGCCCGTTTCTCTACTGACAACATGAACCACGAGGGAAATTGGTTCGCCAATCTTGAGAACGAGCATGTTCTTCTTTTTCTTCTTCTTTCCATTGAGATCCAAAATGCGCCAGGGGCTTTTGCCGCCGCGGGGTCCTTCTGCTCGCACGCGCATGACGAGTGAATCAGGGATCGTGGGAAAGGCAGATAGCTGGTAAGGGTTCTCACCCTTGAGGTCAACGCCGCGATTGTCTTTGCGCAGAGAACGGAGCTTCATGAAAAGCTTACTCTTATCGCTTTTTGTCATGTTGGCCTCATGAATCTGTCTGATTTTTGGCAACTCAAAACGCAAATGAGCCTCCTTGGCTAATTTGCCTCCTGGCATGAGGACCATGATGGCCAATGATCGTTCATTCTTGGCGAGGGTCTTCAGTATGTCTTCAACTTTGTGGGTGGCGTTACTCTGAGTCAGAAGCAAGTTCATTTCTTGAAGTTTTGCCACGATCATGGCCGCCCCAAAAACCAAGCCTTGTCGGTTGAGATGAAGCCCGTCTGCCAAGAATACGTCTTTCTTGGTCAGGTTCTTTTCACTGACTTGGTCCATTCCTGGGATTTTCTTGCCTGTGTTGAGGCAATCAATCCATTGGGCCAAGGGAATCGTCCTCATGTTGGCACGCGTCTTAAGGAGGGTGTTGAGGTGCTCGTTCAGAATCGGGACATCTTTTTCGGGAATGATACGCCTCTTGGGCAACATCATGGGGCTGATTCCTTTCATTGCTGGTATTGTGCCAATAACAATGGGGATATTCAGGTCATCGAGGAATTCGATGGCCTGGGTGATGTGAGATTTTCGTTGAGCCAGGGTCTTGTCTCCGGTGGCGAACCAAAAGAGATAATCAAGCCCCACGACAACGTCGACTTTTTCTTTCTTGAGGCGCTGGGCATCTTTGGGGCTCTTGGTCATGTATTTCATGAAGAACAAAGCGTCAGCCAAATTCGTCATCGCGTGGGGGGCATGGATCGCCGCCGAAAGAGCTTCGGACAAATTGTTGCCACTTCCGAATCCTGCGGAAACACTGGCACCAATCACCCCAATCTTGATGACCTTCTGTTCTTTGCGAGATCCATTCTCCTGGGCCCGGAGATTGAGGGGTAAGAATAGTGAAATGAAGCAAATGAAAACGAACTGATAAGTCTTGGAGGAAAGGAGCATATACTTAGATCCTTCTGAAATGGGATGAAACTTTGGCCGGGGCCTGAATCAGGCTAACCGGATACACCATGACCTCGCCGTTGCGATCTCATGAAAGAGTCGGGCTCGGGACAATCTACCACTTTGCCATTTCTTTGGGAATTGTGGTCCCGAGAAGGCCGGGATCTCACGTCTTCAAGGGGCAGCCCGACTCATTCATGAGATTGTGGTCGTTATGTGAGAAAATGCCCCGCAATGAAAGCTCAGATCAACGATGCTTAGGACTTCATGTCAAAACAGAACATAGTCTGGGGTGGCAGAGTACGGGCCTTATGCTGCCCCTGGGGTCCGCAAGGTTGTGAATTATTCGGGCTAGGCACCGAGCTCCAAGGCTGCTTCAACCATGGTGAGCAATGATCGGCGGGTGTAGGGTTTTCGAAGCAGGCTGGCGCCCTGTTCAATGAGGCCATGATGTTGAATCGCCCGGTTGTCATAGCCAGACACGAAAATGACCGGGACGGAGCCGAATTCCCTTTGAATCGCTCGGGCTAATTTCCCGCCATGCATGTCCGGGAGCACCAAGTCAGCGATAAGAATATCGACGCGGCCAGATTCTGCTCGAATTGTCTGCAGTGCTTCTCGGCTATCTCCAGCTTCCAAAACGTGAAAGCCGGCCATCTCAAGAGCGCGTCTGGTGTAACGGCGCACCATGGGGTCATCGTCAACCAGAAGAACAGTCTCGTCATGGGGAGTCGGCGAGGCGGCGTTTTCCCGTTTCTTGTTTTTATCATCGATCAAGGAACATGTGGGAAGATAGACGACCAAGGCCGGGCACCCTAAGTCTGAGGAATCACAAACCAGAGCACCATCCATCGAAGTTGCGATTTGTTGTACTACGCCTAAGCCTTGGCAGATGTTCTCGGCTTCCTCTATAGACCCCAAGACTTCGTCGTAAGGAGTCGGTTGAGGGCGTTGCTCGTTGACCCGAGTGCGACATTGAATTGCAATGGCAGCATAGTCCCCAGAGTCGAGGCAGCTATGGGACAAGGGCGCGTTCTCTTCAATGGTGAGACGGTCGATTGTCACCGTCATGGGTCTTGGGCCTCCTGCGATCTCCCGACAGGCCATGAGGCAGCTGGTCAAGAGGAACTCCAATTGTCCGGGGTTGGCTCGAACGCAAGGAATCGGTTCATTTCCCAAGCAGATGAGGTCGAGATCCGGGTTTCCCGTGGCCATGGAAAAGAAACGCTCGTTCCTCAAGAAGATTTCGTCGAGTCTCTGCTGCGGAGGAGGGGCCCCAAGGCCTTTCGTCGAAGCGCTACTTCGAACGATGGCAAATGC